>PFFX01000056.1 GCA_002783385.1 Rhodobacterales bacterium CG15_BIG_FIL_POST_REV_8_21_14_020_59_13
TTGAGATCATTCGCCCCGGCCTTCAGCCAGCGCATGGGTGCGCCCGGCCGGATGGCATTCAATTCAATCGCTGCCATCTTGTCCCTCCCCGGATAAGTCCACAGTCATCATACGGCCAAATCGCCGGACTTGCCCAGCGGCGTTGTGCCGCGCACGCCATACTATTCACAAGCCGATTCCGGAGGCAATGTGTGCGCCATGGAAGCCTTGGCTGAAATCAGTTTTCTGGGCGGGCTGATCGCCGGGCTGGCGAGCAGTCTGCATTGCGCTGGCATGTGCGGCGGTATTGCCTCGGGCCTGATGTTTTCCCTGTCTCCGGACCAGAGCGCCACAACACGGCTGGGCGTACTGATGACGGCCCAGACCGGGCGGATGCTGGGCTATGTGCTGGCCGGAGCGGCGGTGGGTCTGGCCGGAACCGGGCTTTATTCGGTGATGGATTTTTCGCTTGCACAGGCCGTTTTCCGCTGGGGCGCGGCGATGATGCTGGTGTGGATCGGCCTGTCGCTGACCGGCTATCTGCCCGCGCCTCTGGTGCTGGACCGTGTGCTAACGCCTGTTACCCGCCTTGTGATGCGGCCGGTGAGGGCGGCCGGGCCGGTTTCGCCCTGGCTGGCCGGCCTCGCCTGGGGCGCTCTGCCCTGCGCCATGGTCTATGCCGCCCTGCTTTATGCCATGCTGGCCGGCAGTGCCCTGCAGGGCGCGTGGGTAATGCTCGGCTTTGGCCTTGGCACACTGCCGTCGGTAACGGGTGCTGCACTCGGCATTGGCGCGCTGGAACATATGGGCCGCAAGCCCGGCCTGCGGCTGGGCGCGGGCCTCGCCATTGCAGCGCTGGGCGGGCTGATGCTGCTCATCCCGCCCGAAATGATCGCGGCGTTCTGCCATGTGCCGGATTGATGACATCAGTCATGTTGGAATTCACAAAGTGCTTTGAGACAGACGCACTATCTTTGTCAGCCCCTAGATGTTTGTAGCATCCACCCCGGGAAAACATCGAAATGATACTCTGTTAACCCACTTCCGGCCTTACGATATCCGGACCCAGATTGCGCAGCACTTCCGACGCATTGAAGTCGTTGGCACCATTGCCGGAACGGCTGCGGCCCATGACAATTTCAGCGGCGGCTTCATAGCGCGTGGTCTCGCGATAGCGGCGGTCATTCCAGAACGGGTCATGCCAGCCATACCAGCCATAGCGCGGGTGGAAATAGCGGTAATCCACATAAAATCGTGAATAGAAGGGGTCGGTGTTATACCGCCGCGTCTCTTCATCAGTGGCGCGCTGAACGACCGTGAAGTGTTCATAGCCGCGTTCGTGCGTCAGCTCGGCGGCGCGATAGAGGAGGTAGGTCTCTACCGTTTCGCGGTCGGTCAGCGAATTGCCGGCAAAAGTGATGCGATAGCGGTCTCGCTCTATCGCTTGCTCACTATAGCCATAGGCACTGCCACCGGCCTGTCCGGCAGGCTGATAGGGGGTCGGTGTGGCGCAGGCGGCCAGAAGGACGCCGGCAAGCATAAGCGTAGCGGTGATCCGCATGGCGGTCTCTCCGTTTCAATGTCCCTGCAAGGTCAAGTATGGGCCTTTGCGCCGGGTTTTTCCAGTGCCTGTCATTCCGGGTTCATCAAATCCGTGCCAGGCTAGGCCAGAACAGATATCCAAAAGGAGTTTCCATGTTTCGTATTCTGTCTGCCAGTGCGGCTGTCATCGCCCTCAGTGCTGCCGCCCCGGCCCTTGCCCCGCAGGAAGATCTGACCGCCGCCTGCACGGAAGCCGGCAATGATGCCGGGCAATGCAGCTGTGCCGCCGATTTTGTCGTCGAGACGCTGGACGAGAACGAGCTCGCCTTCATGATGGCGACGATGGAAGCGGAAACAGAAGATCCGGCAGAAATCATGGCGATCGCCGCGGCAAACGGCATGGAGCTGGCCGACCTCATGGTGATGGGTCAGAAAATGCAAACGGCCGCGCCGGAAATGCGCGAACAGTGCGGCATTGACGAGTTCAACTGATCAGTCGAGATCATATTCCAGAATGACGGTTGGCGGCACGGCTTCGGCCGGGCCGCTGCCATCCTCCGGCCACAGCGCCCAGGGTGCATTGGCGATAAAGAATACCCTGTCATCCTGCACATCCACCAGTGCCGGCTCGCCGAAATCGGCATGATTACGGACCAGGATTTCAGTGTTTGCCACACTCAGCCCGTCCGGTGCCAGATCAATCGCGATTACGGCATGGGGTGAGACACCCTTGCGCACGGCGATCAAACGGCCTTCACGGGTCGCGGACAGGCCATCAATGCCGATCAGGCTTTCTGGTCCGGGACGCACCTGCTGTGCGGTGCCGTCCGTCAGATCGACACGCCACAATCCCAGCGCATAATCCGCGACATAGAGCGCGCCATTCGCCAGTGCCGCGCCCTGAAGGCCGGCAAAACGCGGATCATCTGACAAGAGCCGCAGCCGTCCTGACAGCGAGGTGAGCTGATAGATGCGGTTGGCGCCGCTATCGACGGCATAGACGATGCCATCGCGCGTCACGATGTCGGCGATGCGCTCCGCGCCGTCATAGTCATAGCGGCGATAAACATCCCCGGTGATCATGTCCAGCGCGACCAGTGCCGTTGCGGGCTCTTCGCCCTCGTCGAGCGGGGTTTGCGGCAGGGTGCCGCTCGCCGCCCAGATCACCCGGTTCACATCATCCGCGGCCAGCCCGAAAACCGATTGCAGCCCGTCATCGGCATCAGCAAAAACCTGCGCGGAGCTGCGGTCGAAGGGCTCGACCACCCAGACCTTGCGGCCCACCACATCGGACAGGAAAATCCGGTCGGTCTCGATCTCGACGGCGATACCTTCAATCAGGCTGTCCGGCAGGGCGATGTGTGCGGCGCGCTCGGCCTCTCCGGCAGGACCGGAATGGCGGGCCAGCGAGCCATCGAGCGCGGCATAGCGGTCCGGATACGTTTCACGCAGGCGGGCATCACTCCCGCCCAGCCGGGACAGGTCAAAGGCAATCCCGGCCTCTGCCACCGCTTCGAGCGTGACCAGCAGGAGATCATCATTGCCACTGGCCATGCCGATTTGCACCAGGCCCAGCAGAATGCCGGGATGTCCCGGCTGCAGGGCGCTGGCGGCGTTCAGGGCGCGGCGGGCGGCCTCATAATCGCCGGTCTCTGCGGCGCGCACGGCTTCCGCACGAAGCGTGCGTGAGGTTTCGAACAGGGCCAGAGGCGCGGGCGGTTCGTCCTGTGCGGCGGCCGCAATCGGCGTCAGGGTCAGCAAAGCCAACCCGGCAATAAACTTGAACATCCATCTCTCCCCGAAATGTGTCGGACACAATCGCCAGCGATTCCCTGCAATCGACTGACAATACCGCGATTCTTTTTTAGCTGTTTTCTCCCAGCCGTTTGCGGCGGGCGGCCAGAAGCTGAAGGCGCAGAGCATTGAGGCGGATAAAACCTTGTGCGTCTTTTTGATCATAGACATCGTCTTCCTCGAAAGTGACGTGTTCGAGGCTGTAGAGCGACATCGGTGAATGGCGGCCGACAACATTGACCGAGCCCTTGAACAGGCGCAGGCGGACATCGCCGGTCACATAGTGCTGGGAATGATCGATCGCCGCCTGCAGCATTTCGCGCTCGGGCGAGAACCAGAAGCCCTCATAGAGAATCTTGGCGTATTTCGGCATCAGCTCGTCTTTCAGATGCATGGCGCCGCGGTCGAGCGTGATCTGCTCGATGCCGCGATGCGCCGCCATCAGGATGGAGCCTCCCGGGGTTTCATAAATGCCGCGTGATTTCATGCCGACAAAGCGGTTTTCCACCAGATCAAGGCGGCCGATGCCGTGTTCGCGGCCGAGTTCGTTCAAGCGTTCGATCAGAGCGGCAGGCGAGTAAGGCTTGCCATTCAGCGCCACGGCATCGCCCTTTTCAAAGGAAATGACGATGTATTCGGCTTCGTTGGGCGCATCCTCGGGGGCGAGGGTGCGCTGGAAGGTCTCCTCGAAGGCCTGCGCCGACGGATCTTCCAGATTCTTGCCCTCCGAGGAGGTGTGCCAGAGATTGGCATCGACAGAGAAGGGGGCTTCGCCGCGCTTGTCCTTGGGGATTTGCAGCCCCCGGCTCTCGGCATAGGCGATGAGTTTCGTCCGCGACGTCAGATCCCATTCCCGCCAGGGCGCGATCACATGCAGGGACGGGTCGAGGGCGGCAAAACCGAGTTCGAAGCGGACCTGGTCATTGCCCTTGCCGGTCGCGCCGTGGGCGACGGCATCGGCACCGGTCTCGTGCGCGATTTCAACGAGGCGTTTGGCGATCAGCGGGCGGGCAATGGAGGTGCCGAGCAGGTAAAGGCCTTCATAGACGGCATTGGCGCGGACCATGGGAAAGATGTAGTCGCGGGCAAATTCCTCGCGCACATCCTCGATAAAGACGTGTTCGGGCCTGACCCCGGCGGCGAGGGCTTTCTCGCGGGCCGGCTCGATCTCCTCGCCCTGGCCGAGATCGGCGGTGAAAGTGACGACTTCGGCACCATATTCTTCCTGCAGCCATTTGACCGCTATGGAGGTGTCCAGCCCGCCGGAATAGGCCAGTACAATCCGCTTGATATCCCTGCGTGCCATGCTGCGTCTCCCGAGGCTCGAATGCGCCGGAAACTACCGCACCTGCGAAGACGCGCAACATTTCAATCAGACGCCGGAATGAGTGTCCTCATCGGCGTCCTCCGGGCTCAGGGTTTCGCGGGCCGGATCGTTTTTCCAGACATGCCAGGAATAGATGACGAGGCCCAGCGTCTTGGCAATGAGGGCCGCGCCCAGCGCCAGCACGACCGGTTCGGGCGGCAGGGTAAAGGCCGCAGCCAGCCCGGCCAGACCGATCGGCAGGAAGAGGCGGCTGGCCATGCGATGGGTCTTGTCCCAGCTGAGATCCGAGGACAGGGTCCAGGGCGTGCGGATGCCGGCAAAGAAATTCGGGCGCGCCTTGGCGATGACCGATCCGATCAGCAACATCAGGAGCGATATGAAGATGGCGAGCCCCCGTGCCATCACCTCGCCCTCTACACCGCCGCCAATTGCGGTCCATGTGATCAGCCCCTGTCCGCCGGCCAGCGCCAAAACGCCGATCATCCAGCCGACAATGTAGAGCGGTTTCGACCGCCGCAGATTGCGCCCGCGCGGATCGATATTCGGGGCAATTCCCAGAAGGAAGGTGATGCCGAGCAGCAGGGCCGGCAGAAAGAGAAAGGCCTCGGCTTTCGAGCCGGTGCGGTTGACCTCGCCCGACAAGCTGAAATGCACGGCAACGTCTGCACCCGGCGGGGTATTGATCCAGCCAAAAGCGGAAAAGATCACGGCAATCACGAAGGCGAAGGCGGAAATCAGCAGTCCCAGGCGGATCATGTGTCAGTCTCCCTTTTGCCGACCAGCCCCATCAGCAAGGCAATGGCTTCTTCGGCGGCTCCGGCATTGAGCCGGTAGCGGATGGTGGTGCCATGGCGTTCGGCGAGGATCAGCCCCGCCTCTTTCAGCGCGGTGA
>PFFX01000140.1 GCA_002783385.1 Rhodobacterales bacterium CG15_BIG_FIL_POST_REV_8_21_14_020_59_13
ACCGTGGTGATGATGACGCTCGCGCTTTCCGCCATGACTTTCAGCGAGGCCGGATCGGACGCATCCGCCGCGAGGATGTCGACATTGCCGGAAATGCCCATCTCTTCGCGCACGGCTTCGAGTTTGGAGACAGACCGCCCGGCCATCGCCCAGCTTAACTCCGGCGCATCGCCATAGGCGGTGTTGAGATATTCGGCCACCAGACGGCCGGTAAAGCCGCTCGCCCCGTAAACCACGATTCCGTATTGGCGCTGCGTCATGTCGAACCCTCCCTTTGTAAACAACATCGCGCGGACCGGCGCCGGGTCAAGGCATAGGGTCAGGACTTGACCCTAGTGAAGTTCCAGCCGCCGTAATTCCACGGTCACGCCGCCAAATCCGGCGCGCGTGTGCAGGCGCACCGGCAGGAAAGCCGTGCCGTCCGCAATCGGGGCAATCCACAGACGCAGGGGGTGGCGGGTCTCGCCCGGCTCCGGCCAGTCTTCCGCGTCATAGCCGGAGACGGGTTGATAAAACGCATCACAGACCAGCGCCTCGCCGCGCCAGCCGCGTGTGCGGACCCACTCGGTTCCGCCTGATCTCAGCACCAGATCATAGCGCTGCTTGCCATCAAAGACCGGCAGGGAGCCTTCACACGGTGCCCCGCCGGAGGCCGCCACCATTTCCGACAAAAGCAGTGTTGCCGTCATCGGATCGGCCACGCCGGTGCGGTCGGCCTCACTGGCGGGCGGTTCGCCCCAGGAAGAAAACTCCGGCACCGCTGTCGGCCGGGCGATGCCGTTTTCAAAATCGACATTGATGATGCGGGTCTTGCTGCCGGTCCGCTCGGTATGGCCATAATGCGTGGGCCGGGGGCCAGCACCGGTGAGCCGGCCGGCCACCCCGGACTCAATCGAGAAATCGGTGAACAGCGCCGCCAGTCCCGCGGCTTCGATATGCGCCTGTGCGGCATAGTCTGCGTGCCCCAGCTCGGCCTCCAGCGCCACCCGCCCGACCCGGAAAACCAGCACCGACGCGGAATAATCTGCGTTAATCGACAGCGGCGTCTCGCGGTTGAGCGCGTGGGCAGGGCTTGTCGCCAGCCAGAGGAAAAGAGCTATTTGCAAGAACTTCATAAGATCAGGCCTTTCAGTCCCAGCCGGTCTATCCTTAGCGTCAGCCATGACGCCCTGTCGAGTTGTCTGCGCCTCGAAGGCATGCTGTGATCCGCAAAAAAGGGGAGACCGGTATGAGAAAAACCGTTTCGGGACTGGCGGGCGCTCTGTTGCTGGCCGCCACGGCCATTGCGCAGGAAACGGCGTGCGCCGACACCGCCGCTGCAGAGGAGATATTTGCCGCGCGGGCGGCCTTCAACACCGCTCTTGCCGAACGCGACCCCGACACCATCGCCGCCATCCTGAATGAGGATGTCGTGCTGGTCGCTGCCAGCTATAGCGACCTGTTTCTGGGCGCAGAAGCGCAGCTCGCCCTCTGGCAGGGTAATTTCGGGCGTGAGGATCGCGTCATCTACACCCGCACGCCCGAATGCATCATCCTGTCGCCGCTTATGCCGCTGGCCATGGAATACGGCCACTGGATTGGCCAGCAGGAAGGGGCCCCGGAACAGGGCAGCGTTTCCGGCCGCTATGCGGCCAAATGGGCCCTGACGGATGGTGAATGGCGGCTCGATGCCGAAACCTTCATGACCGCAGCCTGCGAAGGCGCGCTCTGCCCGGTACGGGACTGAGGGTTTTGTCCTGGGCTTCCGCCCTGCCCGCCATCTATGGCCGCCTCAGGCGGGCACCGCCGCGCGGTCGGCGGACAGGACGAGTTTGCGGTAATCATTGAGATCACCGTTATAGCGCGTCGCCCGCCCGTCCTTGACCAGCCACAGCTGATCGGCCGTGCCTTCGGCGAGGTAAACATCGTGGGTGATCAGCACCACGGCCCCCTCGAAGTCGTTGAGCGCGTAGATCAGCGCCTCTCGGCTGTCGATATCGAGGTGCGAGGTCGGCTCGTCGAGGATCAGGATATGCGGCTTGTCGATCGCCATCAGGCCGAGCAGCAGGCGCACCTTCTCTCCGCCGGACAGATTTTCGATCGCCGTCTCCACCTTTTCATGCGGAAACCCCATGGCGGCGGCCACGGCGCGTTGCTTTGACGGGAGCGCCCCCTCGGGCAGAGCGTCGCGGATATGGTCGAGCACGTTTTCCCCGGGCCGCAATTCATCCATCTGGTCCTGCGAGAAATAACCGATGCGCAGCGCCCGCGGCGCCACCCGCTCGCCGGAGAGGAGCGGCAGGCGCTCGGCGATGGACTTGACCAGCGTCGTCTTGCCCTGGCCATTGGCACCGACGATGGCGATGCGGTCTTCCGGATCAAGGCGCAGATCGACCCCTTTCAGGATTATCGCCTCCGCGCCATAGCCCAGCACCGCATCGCGCATCTGCAGCAGCGGCGGAGAGAGTTTGTCGGTGGAGTTCGGAAACACAAAAGGCGTGGTCCGCTCGGCCAGCGGCACGGTGATTTCCTGCATCTTTTCCAGCTTCTTCACCCGCGACTGGGCCTGACGCGCTTTCGACGCCTTGGCGCGGAAGCGGTCGACAAAGGCCTGCAGATGGGCGCGGTCGGCCTCCTGCTTGGCGCGTTCGCTCTCCAGAAGCGCGGTCCGGGCCGCGCGCAGCCGCAGCCAGGCATCATACCCACCCGGTGTGATTGATAACTTCCGGTGCTCCAGCGCCAGCGTGTGGGTGACCGAGCGGTTCAGCATCTCCCGGTCGTGCGAGACGATCAGCACGGTGTGCGGATATTTCTTCAGATAGGATTCCAGCCAGGCCGCGCCTTCCAGATCGAGATAATTGGTCGGCTCGTCCAGCAGCAGGAGGTCGGGCTGGGCAAACAGCACACCGGCAATGGCCGCGCGCATCCGCCAGCCGCCGGAAAATTCCCGCGTCGGCCGCGACAGATCGGCATCGGTAAAGCCCAGCCCGGTCAGCACCTCCGCCGCCCGCGCCTCGGCCGACCAGGCATCGATATCGGCCAGCCGCATGTGGATCTCGCCGATACGGTCAGGATCAAGGGCGGTTTCGGCTTCCTGCATCAGGGCGTGACGCTCGGCATCAGTGGCCAGCACCACGTCAAGGATGGTGTCGTCCGTCGGCTGCACCTCCTGCGCCACCCAGCCCATGCGCGCGCCACGGCTCAGCCGGATCGGGCTGTCGGGCGAAGGCTGTTCGATCTCCTCGCGGATCAGCTGCAACAGGGTGGATTTGCCCGTGCCATTGCGGCCGATCAGCCCGACTTTCCAGCCCGCCGCGATCTGGGCAGAGGCATTCTCGAACAGGGCGCGCGCGCCGATCCGGTAATCAAGGTTTGAAATCGTCAACATGGGGCGGCGGTGTAACGCCCGCAGCGCCCAGCGCAATGCCCGTGGGGAGTCGCACGCGCAGGCGGGCAGGCCAAACGGGCTTGCGCCGCCTTTTCTTTTTCGCGGTCGCGGCGGCATGACGGATAACAAGTAAACCTTTCAAGGGTGCAGACCGCAGCGGTCTGTACCGGTCTTGTCTGCCCGGTCTTTCCGGCGATATCGGCCATTCAGATAATCAATAGATAGGCTAAATTACATCATAAGATAATATACTAATATACTTTATTATCAATTTCGGATATATAACTATATACTTTTACAAAAAAGTCAGAGTGTAATTGGACAATCATGTCAAATGTCAGGGACACAGCGAAGCGGCAATATGCGAGGCTTCTGGACAAGGCTGCGCAGCAGCTTGCCGGGCTTCAGCCTCCCCGCGAGGGCTGGATCAGCGCCATGCGCAAGGCGCTTGGCATGTCCGCACCCGCCCTGGCGCGCCGCATGGGCGTGACCAGGCCCGCCATCTACCAGGCCGAACGCAAGGAACGCGAAGGCGGCGTCACGATCCAGCACATGGAAAAACTCGCCAAAGCCCTCGGCGGGCGTTTCGTCTACGCCATCGTGCCCGGGGAGGGCCGCATTGAAGATGTGCTTGAAGCACAGGCCCGCAAAAAGGCGAAGGCGATGGTAAGCCGCGCCGGGACGCATATGGCGCTGGAAAAACAGGCTTTGAGCCCTGATCGGCTGGAAGACGAAATTGAATCGCTTGCGCGCGCGCTTCTGCGTAATCCGCCTCCCGGCTTCTGGGAGGAAGAATGACCGGAATCGGCGAGGAGCCCGGGGGCGCAACGCCGCTTGACCCTGACGAGCTGCAGGGGCTGAAATTTGCACACATAACAACGCGCGGCGAACTCAATGAACTGGAGCAGGCAAATATCACGCAAGGGCTGAGATGGCTCGGACAGCGGCGGACCGGGACGGACATTTTGGACGCAGCGTTTGTCCGGACCCTGCACCGCCGCCTGTTCGGTGATGTGTGGCAATGGGCCGGGGCTTTCCGGCAAACCGGAAAAAATCTCGGCGTTGATCCGGCCCGTATCGGAGAGCAGCTCCGGATTCTTCTCGACGATGCCCGATACTGGACGAAGCATGAAACATATCCGCCGCTGGAAGCGGCTGCGCGCTTTCACCACCGTCTTGTACAGATTCACTGTTTTGCAAACGGGAACGGACGCCACGCCCGGATCATGACGGACGAGTTTCTGCGTCATTGCCATGACCACAAACCGATTGACTGGGCGGCAGGCTACGACCTGATGAAAGACAACAGGCGGCGTGATCAATATATTGCTGCGCTCAAGGCCGCGGATGGCAATGAATATGGCCCCCTGCTCACATTCGCCGGAGCTGCGAGCCAGACATAAATTTTTCAATCAGCCTGCAAGCCGGTTCATGCACCGGCTTGTGCATCAGCCCGCCCGCCGCGATCCGGCAGACCGTGGAAACAATTCAAGTCGTGGAAAATGGAGCGGGCGATGAGATTCGAACTCACGACATTCACCTTGGCAAGGTGACGCTCTACCCCTGAGCTACGCCCGCTCAACATGGGGTTCCGGCTTGCGCCGGGAGGCGGCGTATATCGCGCAATCCCGGCCCAATGGCAAGACGCCAGATTCAGCTGGCACCGATCACTTCCAGCCTGGTGGGGCCGGAGCGGGAAGAGGGGCCGCGGAAAGCAAAAAGCAGACGGGCGCGGTCATGGGCTATCCTCGTGCCGGGCGGGAAGGATATCGTAAATTTGCGCTTGATCCATGCCGCCCATGCCGCATAACGCAGGACATGGCTGCCACGCGCTCAGACCTGTTCGCCTGTCTTGATGAATTGGGCATCGCTCATTCAACGCTCGATCATGCGCCGGTTTTCACCGTCGAGGAGGGCGAGGAGATCAAGGCGAGCCTGCCCGGCGGGCATACCAAGAATCTCTTCCTCAGGGACAGGAAGGGCCTCTTCGTGCTGGTCTCGGCGCTGGGCGATACGCCCATCCGCGTCTACCGGCTGCACAAGCTGATTCCCTGTCACCGCCT
>PFFX01000173.1:0-1411 GCA_002783385.1 Rhodobacterales bacterium CG15_BIG_FIL_POST_REV_8_21_14_020_59_13
ACAGCGCGCGCCAAAGGCCTGTCTGCAACAGCGGTTTTGTTCCGCCACGCCTTGCGCGCTGCCGTGCTACCGCTGGTCAGCTATATTGGTCCGGCGTCAGCCGCTCTGGTGACGGGCTCGATCGTCATCGAACAGGTCTTCCAGCTGCCCGGAATCGGCCGTCAGTTCGTCATGGCAGCCTTGCAGCGTGACTATACGGTCGTGATGGGTGTGGTTATCCTCTATGCATCATTGATCATTCTTCTCAATCTGCTTGCCGATCTTGTCTATGCGGCGCTGAATCCACGGGTGAAGTTCGAGTGAAAACGATCGTCGGATCAGAACAGAACGCTGAAGTCCTCGAAATAGCGGCTATCGAAGGCCGTTCCTTGTGGGATGACGCCGTGGCGCGGCTGTTCCGCAACAAGGCGGCCGTCGGCGGCATGATCATTCTCGGCCTTTTGGTGCTGATTGCGATTGTGGGACCCTTTATCTGGCCGCATAGCCATGAAACCATTTATCGTGATCGTGTATGGCTGTCCCCGACTTTCGAGCATTTGCATATTTTCGGGACCGATGCCCAGGGGCGCGATCTTTTTGCACGCACGCTGATTGGTCTGCGTGTGTCACTCATGGTCGGTGTTGTCGCGTCGCTGGTTTCTCTGGTAATCGGTGTGTTCTGGGGTGCTACAGCCGGGTTTATCGGCGGCCGTGTCGACCAGGTGATGATGCGGATCGTCGATGTGCTCTACTCGCTGCCCTTCATCTTCTTTGTCATCATTTTGATGGTTGTCTTCGGCCGGAATATCATCCTGATCTTTGTCGCCATCGGCGCGGTTGAATGGCTGACCATGGCGCGGATTGTGCGCGGCCAGACCATTGCCATCAAGAATATGGAATTTGTCGAAGCTGCCGAAGCGGCGGGCGTGTCGCGTCTGGCCATTATCCGCCGTCACATCATTCCGAATGTGCTCGGCCCGGTCATCGTCTATGTCACGCTGACCATTCCGGTTGTGATTCTGGCGGAGAGCTTTCTCAGCTTCCTCGGTCTGGGTGTGCAGGAGCCGATGACCTCTCTGGGCCGTCTGATCGCCTATGGCGCACAGGACATGCAGATTGCCACATGGACGCTCCTCGTGCCCGCCGGAACGATGATGCTGACGCTGTTCTGCTTCAACTTTATCGGCGATGGCGTCCGCGACGCCATCGATCCGAAAGACCGCTGATCAGCGCTCGCGGTGGATGCGGATGGCCCGGCCCCGGCCATTGATCTGCATCAAATAGCTGTCTAGTGACGCGCGCCGGATTTCTGCAAAATTCGTCTCATTTTCATTGTAATTGAGACGGGCGGCTGCGGACTGGTCCCAGACCTGGCCATTGGTCATGTAGAAGCGATGGCGGTTATATCCCATTGCGCGGATGCGCTCGATTT
>PFFX01000173.1:1422-23996 GCA_002783385.1 Rhodobacterales bacterium CG15_BIG_FIL_POST_REV_8_21_14_020_59_13
CGCTCGACGCCGCCTTCATCATCGCGCTCGACGACCTGGACGCCATTGATCGGATTGCGATCAGGCGCTGCTGCAGGCGGTTCTTCCGTGACATTGCCGCGTCCGGTCAGCCGCGCAAAAATCCCGCGCGATTCCTGTTCCGGCTCGCCATATGAAGCCCCAGGCGCAGAATCTGGTGCAGGCTCCACCGTTTCACCGGTCTCTGCAGCAGCCAGCCTTTCCGGTGTCGAAGCCGGATCCAAAGGATCTGGCGTACTGCCCGTTTCCCGCGTGAACAGGGAGAGGCTCAGACGCGGCATGCTGGGCAGGTCAAATCCAAAGGAGTCCCGTTCAACGGCCTCGACGTCTTCACGATAAATGCTGACGAGCCCATTCTGCCGTTCTTCGGACAAGCGCCCGGCCGCGGCGTCAAAGCAGGCAAGCCGGGAGGCTTCATCGGTAATCCGCTGACAGACGAGAATGCCGTCAATCGGGTCGGAAGACTGGGCTGAAACACCAGATGACATCATCAGGCCCCATGCGGTGGCCGACAGAATGGATATCTTGAATTCGGATCGATTGCGCATTCCGGATATTTCCTTCGAGCTATTGTTCACGGCGGACACGGAACCAGCGGCCACGGCCATTCAGTTGCATAAGGTGTGATCCCAGAGAACCGCTGCGGATCGTGACAAACATTTCCGTTGGTGGTTGACGGCGGGGATAGTTGATACGATTGCCGTCAGATTGCCGCCAGACCTGCCCGTTCTGCAGCGTCACAATCAGCCGATTGACGTTGTCGTGTTGCAGGTTCCGAACGGGCAAACCCTCGATCCGGGTGATTTCGCCATTGTCATTCCGCTCAACCTGATAGGAAGCGGATGAATCATTCGCTCGGGTGCCCGCTTCAGCGGCATTGGCAAGGTCGGTTGATGCCCCGCCAGACAGGCCGAGATCCGGAAGACCCGGCAATCTCAATCCGGAAATATCCAGACCGTAAGTGGCCTCTTCAGCGGCTTCTATATCACCGCGATGGATGGCAACGACTTCACCACTGTTTTCAGATTGATAGAGGTGTTCGACAGCCGAATCCAGACAGGCTAGACGCTGGGCATCGCCGTCGATCTGCCGGCAATCAAACAGCGGCGAGAGCGGCGATCCGGCGTCCTGCGCGAACGCCGGGACTGTGATTAGAATGGCAAGCGGGAGTGTTAGTAATCGCGTGTTCATGGATGACTTGCTATCTGTGACCGAGTTTCGCAGACTATGCGCGAGCGCTCGGGTCCTGTCGACTGCGAGACACAATACCATATGCATAGTCCCAGATTGACAGATTGGGAACGGAAAGGGCCTGGCCATGGCAAATAAGTTGAATTTCCGGATAACATTATTGATGGCGGCTTCGGCGGTCACGTTGGCGGCCTGCGGAGGCTCTGGGGATTTTGACGAAAACTCCGTTGTCCTGCACCGCGGCAATAGCGCGGAACCCCTGACCCTTGATCCCCACAAGGCCAGTGGAACGTGGGAAAACAACATTATTGGCGATATGTTCATCGGTTTGTTCACGGACGATGCGAATGGCGCGCCGATTCCAGGCATGGCCGAAGGCTGGGAGGTCAGCGAAGACGGGCTGACCTGGACCTTTGTGCTGCGGGAAGCCGTTTGGTCGGATGGCGTACCGGTCACGGCAAAGGATTTCGAATACGCGTTCCAACGCATTTTGAATCCAGCCACCCTCGCTCAATATTCATCTTTGCTTTATCCGATCGAGAATGCGGAAGCGGTCAATACAGGCGCACTGCCTCTCGATGCGGTTGGTGTCGAGGCTCTGGATGACCGGACGCTGGAAATCCGCCTGGAAAATCCGGCTCCTTATCTGCTAGGCCTTTTGACGCATTACACGACCTTCCCCGTGCCCCGGCACATCGTCGAGGAATACGGCGATCAATGGATTCAGCCCGAACATATTGCCGTCAATGGTCCCTATGAACTGGTTCAGTGGTCGACGAACAATTTCGTTCATGTCCGGCGCAATGAGCTTTTCTATGACAATGAAAATGTCTGTATTGACGAGGTTTTCTATTATCCGACCGTTGATGCGGCCGCCGGTGTTCGCCGGGTACAGAATGGCGAACTTCATCTGAACAATGAATTCCCTGGACAGCATATTGACCGGCTGCGCCGTGAAATGCCGGATTATGTTCGCGTCCACCCTTTTATGGGAACCGTCTATTTCTCGATGAATAACGAATTGGACATGTTCAGCGATTCGCGGGTCCGCAATGCGCTGGGCATGGCGGTCAATCGCGAATTCCTGGCCCAGGAAATCTATCGTGACGGACGTTCGGCGGCGTATTCGCTGGTTCCGCCAGATGTTGCCAATTATGCGGGCGGTGTCCGGGCCGAATGGGCAGACCTGTCCATGGAAGACCGCCGTGCCCGCGCACGGGATTTGCTGATGGAAGCCGGATACGGTCCTGACAATCCTCTGGAGTTCGAATATTCGCACCGTTCGACCGGAGACAATCCGCGGATTGCGCCGGTCGTGCAGCAGGACTGGGAAAGTATTGCGGACTGGGTAGACGTGGATCTGCGCCAGATCGAAACCCAGATCCACTACGAAAATTTGCGTTCAGCCGATTATCAGGTGGGTGATGGCGGCTGGATCGCGGACTATAACGATGCCTATAATTTCCTGTTCCTTGCGGAAGAGCGCTCCATTCCGATGAATTATTCGCGCTACCGCAATCCGGAATATGATGATCTGGTTTCGCGGGCCAATCAGGAACTCGATATGGAAGTCCGCGCCAGTATGCTTGCCGAAGCCGAGCAGATGATGATTGACGACATGCCGATTATCCCGATCACCTTTTACGTCAACCGCGCTGTGGTCAGCCCGGAGGTCTCCGGGTGGGAAGACAATATCGTCCATATCCACCGCACGCGCTTCATGTGCCTGCAGGATGAGCAATGAGCCTTGCCGGGGTCCCGCGGTGAGCGCTCTGCCGGTTGATCTGATCCAGATTCATATCCGGCTGTGCACGCTTTTTCCTTCGGCGTAGATTGCGCCGCAAGGAGAGGGCTTCATGCCGGATCCATTACGGATGCTGCTGCGGCGGATGCTTTGGAGTCGGAAACTGCTGAATCCAGGCGGGACCATACGGTTTCGCGTTTTGATCCCATTATCAAAGGTGAGTGCTCCAATTGCGGCACACCGTTGAAAGGGCAAATTAGCCATAGCTGAGGTCAGGACAATGATATCCTGCCCCGGCCTTTCTGGAATCATGTGCTGGAAATTCTCGATGGACAGCTCGGTCTGGACGGGAAGCTTTGGCGGACGCTCCCTGCGCTGATGTTCCGCCCCGGCCATGTCACGCGGCCATGTCTCGGCGGGGTTCGCACACGCTACGTTCAACCCTTTCGCCTCTCCATCTTTGTGAGCTTTATTTTCCTGTTTTTGCTCTGGGGCGGGTCGGGTGGACCTGACGGGCTTTTCCAAAGCGAGATCGGGAATGCCGATCCAGACACCATGGCGAACCTTTAAGCAGAAATCGTATCATGGGAAGAGGACGCGCTGTCCAGCCCGGAAACGCGCGAAGAGGTCAAGGCGGGGGTGCGGCGTGTTTTGCTGCCCGAGCAGTCCGACCCACCGGCGCAAGCTGGCGACTCTGAATTTATCGCCGGCCAACGGGGTCAGCTCCGGATGAATGTGGATGTCAGCGGGTTGACCTGGCTTCCCTACATTGCGCGCGAGCGGCTGATGCATCAGATTGAGGTCATTATAGATGATCCCTTACGCTGGTTCGATGCGATGCGCGCCTCGGTCTCATGGCTGTTGATCCTGCTGGGTCTGCTGGCGGCCTGACCTATCGCGGCTGGACGCTGCGGGCACGCAATTCATTGCCGGCACCGGCCGATTGGCGGGCTTCCATCAGAGCCTGGACTTCGGGTGAATTCATCAGGGCGTTCAGCCGGGACAGTGATTGTGCCCCTTCAGCAGAGATGCCGAACAATTCCTGGAAGGCCTCGAACGGCGTTCTTTCGCGCGGGAAGCGTTGCAGGTTGACCGTTTGATCTTCTTCGATGCCGGCCAGGCGCCGCGCCGCAGCGACGGCTTCCAAAAATCCCCCGATTTCATCGACAAGGCCATTTTCCAGCGCCTGTTCGCCGGTCCAGACCCGGCCCCGGGCGATTTCGCGAACAGTTTCGATATCAATCTCACGGCCATCGGCCACGCGCTGGGTGAAGTCCTCATAGATCTCGGCAAGTTGGGCCTCGACAGCGGCGCGCTGCCCCTCTGTCCAGGGCGAGCTGGCGGAATTGGCCGTAGCGAATTCACCGCCAACCGCCACTTCCTCGAAATTGACGCCAATCAGGCCGAAGGTTTCTCCCAGACTGATTTTGCCGCCATAAACGCCGATTGAGCCGGTTATGGTGGTGGCATTGGCGACAATATAATCGGCCGGTGCAGCGATATAGTATCCGCCCGAGGCTGCTGCGCCGCCCATCGAAACCACGACAGGTATGCCGCGCTCCTGAGCCCGCTGGATGGCATCCCAGATCTGATCGGAGGCGACGGACGAGCCGCCTGGCGAATCGACGCGCAAGACTATGGCCCGAATCGCTGAGGCAGATGCGGCATTGGTGATGGCTTCCGCCATTGAGTCACTGCCAATGACCGGGTCCCCGCCAAAAGGCGATGAAATACCCGGCCCGGTAACGATGGCGCCCTGACCTTCGATGAGGGCGATGCGCGGGCCGTGTTCGTTCAACGCGCCGCTAAAGCGGTAGTCTTCAATATCGGCCATCGCCACATTGCCGCCGGCGCGGTCGATCGCGGCCTGACGGGCCGCAGCGACATGCCCGAGTTGATCAACCAATCCGGATTCGGCTGCCATTTCGGCGCTATGGGGAGCGGATTCAATCAATGTCCGGAACGCATCCACGCCGAGATTCCGACCGGCAGCGGCATTTGTCAGCGCGGCATCATAGATCGAGCCGAAATAGGACAGGGTGGCTTCCAGATGTTCTGGCGTGAAGCCGGTTTCGGTGTAGGTGTTGGGGGCATTCTTGTATTCAAGGAAGCGGATAAATTCGGCATCGACTTCAAACCGCTCCAGTGTGCCGCCATAGAAGGGCACCTCGCCGGCCAGCCCGGAGGTGGCGATGCTGGCGGTATCCTGCAGCCAGATTTCATCGGCGCTCGAAATGGCCAGATAATTCGTGACCGATGTCCCGACAAAGCCCTGGGAATGCACGATCACCGGCCGATCTGTCGCGCGGAAAGCGGCGATAGCACGGTTGATTTCTTCTGCCTGGGCCGGTGTCATGCCAAACTCGTTTGCCCGGATAAACAGGCCGGCGACGCGGCTGTCACGTCCGGCCCGGTCGAGCAGGCGGACCATGTCCACAACAGAGACCGTTTCGGCAAAGGCAAAGGGCGAGCGCGTCGGCTGATCCAGCCGTCCCTCGCGAAGGTCGACTTCCAGCACAAACCGTCCCGCGGGCAATCCGGTGTCCTCGGCGGCATTTGCGCCCATGGCGGTTATCAGACCAATGAGCCCGAAAATCAGAATGAACAGCGTCAGGATCGAGCCAATGATGACCCCGATGATTGAGCCGAAGAGGGTGACGAAGAATTGTTTCATTGGACTGTCCCGAATTGCACTCGCTTGCTTACAGCATGCGCATATTGTGCCGGAAACCACGAGGGACAGTCATATCTTTCATCCCGCCGGGCAAAAACCACAGCAAATGTGCCTTGCCTGCAACGGGTGAGGTAGAGTGGTCGGAGTAGCAAGATTCGAACTTGCGACCCCCGCCTCCCGAAGACGGTGCTCTACCAGGCTGAGCTATACTCCGACCGGAGCGCGGGCTTATAGCTACTTCGGAAGCGGGATTCAATCACTACAGCATCACCCCGTTGCATCATCTGCAGTGAGGGGCTATCTACCGCCTCCGCCGCGATACATGGCGGACCTGCTGGGGCGTAGCTTAGTTGGTAAAGCAGCGGTTTTTGGTACCGAAGAGCGGAGGTTCGAGTCCTCCCGCCCCAGCCATCCACTCAACAGATAGATTTCAGGCTCTTTGGCGCGGCCATCGAGGAGCAAATGCAAAGTTTTTGCAGCTGAGCCTGTAATAAATTTTTGTGAATGTCCGGGCCGCCTTGCCAACAAGGACCACCGGCCCCCCTGTTTTCGTGTTATGCGGCAAGTGCTTGGCGATTACTCGCCTGTCGCGGGAGAATTCACCATAAAACTGCCATTGTCACAGCATTCCATAGGCGTCTGTCTATTGATTGACGCGCGCCACTTGGTTAGCGTCGAGATCAAGAAGGCGTAAGTCGCCGAATGAGACGGAAGGGGCTACTTCCGCGAAGCGATGGGAAGGGGTCTGTTTTTAAGAGAGCTTCCCGACTTCTATTTGAATCTGCAGGTTCGGGCCGGTGTTTTACAACCGTCCGGCCTCAGAACAAGCAGGGGCTTATCCGGTGCGCGGCACCGGACTAGCATAAACAGTCAGTCAGGCGTGGCGGATACAAGCCGCGCTGTTCAACGTGAGGCGAGACATGGCGAACTTGAATAAGTGGCTTCGCACTTCAGTCGCATCAGCGGTGTTTACCGTTGGCGTGGCTGGTATTGCGGACGCACAATTGCAAACTGCGCTCTCTACAGGCGCGCAATCCACACAGGCCGGGGCTTCCACCCAATCGCAGATCGACCAGATCGACGATGAACGCACCAATGCGGAGCAGGAATACCGGGCCTTGCTGCAGCAGATCGAAAGCCAGGAGCTTTACGTCGCTCAACAGGAGGTTTTCATCCAGTCACAAGCCAATGAGCTCGAGTCCTTGCGTATGCAAATCGACAGTGTTGGAAACATTCAGCGGGATCTGGTCCCGATGCTGCGCGAAATGGCTGATAATCTCCGCCAATTCGTCGAGCTCGACTTGCCCTTCCAGCAGGACGTGCGCCTTGAGCGCATTGATGATCTCTATGAACTCATCGACGACCCGGAAGTTTCCGCTGCCGAGAAATATCGCGTCATCCTGAACCGCTATGACATCGAAGCCTCCTACGGCCGTGGTCTTCGAGTTTTTGAGGAAACCACCACGATTAATGGCACAGACGTGACACAGTCTGTCCTGCAGGTTGGCCGTGTGGCCCTGATCCGAAACACGCAAGGTTCGCTGGACATGCTGTATCGCGGCGCGTCCGACTGGGTCCCCGTGCCAGCAAGTTATAGTAATGACGTTCAACGGGCTTTCCGCATCGCACGTGAAGTGACGACGCCGGAAGTCTTCACCGTGCCGCTTCCCGGCTCGGAAGATCAATAATACGGCCCTGACGGAGAATTTGTGATGAAATTCAATCTCAAAACACTTGCCGCAGCGGTCGCATTCGGTGCCGCTTTCGCTGGTGGAGCGATGGCTCAACAGCAGCCTGTCTCGAGTATCAGCCAATTGCTTGACCGCGTCCGTTCGGACGTGCGGGAAGCTTCGGCTGAAAACCAGCAACGCCTCAGCGAATTCCGTGCTGAACGGAACCGGCAAACCTCATTGCTTGCCGGGGCACGCCGGGAACTGGCAGCGCTGGAAGCCCGGGCTGACAGCCTGGAGGCGCAGTTCGAGCAGAATACGCAACAGATCGATGTACTGGCTGAGGAATTGCGGCTCGCCCAGGGTGAGTTTGGTGAATTGTTTGGTGTCGCGCGTCAAAGCGCTGGCGAATTCGGTTCCCTGATTCAGGCCTCTCTGGTCAGCTCGCAGCATCCGGGCCGTGCGGCGCCGTTGCTGGACCTGTCCAACAGCCGCGTTCTGCCCACGCGGAATGAGCTGGACACGATCTGGCGCGCGATCACCGAAGAAATGATCTATCAGGCTGAAATTGCTTCCTATTCGGCAAATGTGGCTGATCTGGACTGTGACAGCCCTGCGGTGACCCGTGTGGGTGTGTTCGTTTCCTACGCGACGTGCGGCGGAAATGCCTACTTTACACAATGGGCGATCCCGGAAGGTGCCAGTGTCGGTGCCCAATATCGTCTGACGGCGCTGCCGTCCCAGCCTCCCGCAAATATCCGCGGCGCAGCGATGGGCCTGTATAATGCCGAGCGTGGCGAGATCACGTCGGGTCCGGTTGATCCGTCCCGTGGTGGCCTATTGCTGGTTTACCGGGATATTCCGGACCTCGGTGAGCGCATCGAACAGGGCCGCATAGTCGGTAAGTTCATCATCGGCCTGCTGATTGTCAGCGTCGTTTTTGGTCTGTTCCGCCTGCTAATGCTGGTTCTGGAATCCATGGCGGTTTCCGGTCAGAAGCGCCGTTCGACCCCATCGAAGGGCAATTCGCTGGGCCGTGTGATGCTGGCCTATGAATCGGTCAAGGATCACTCCGAGGAAGTCATTGAAATGAAGCTTGACGAGGCCATCCTCAAGGAAGTGCCGAAGCTGGAATTCGGTCTCAACTTCCTGAAGCTGGCGGCTGGTATTGCTCCGCTGCTGGGTCTCCTGGGTACGGTGACCGGCATGATCAAGACCTTCACCCAGATCACGCTTTTCGGTACTGGCGATCCCAAGATCATGGCCGGCGGTATTTCGGAAGCCCTTGTAACCACGGTGCTTGGCCTTGTTTCTGCCATACCGCTGTTGTTCCTTCACAGCTTCGCTGCGAGCTTCTCGCGCGGTGTGCAGCAAACGCTGGAAGAGCAGGCGGCAGGCATTGTCGCGCGTCACGCGGAAGAGCGTGCTGGCCGTTTAGCTTAAGGGGAGTTCCGGAAAATGGATTTCCAAACAGCCCTTGGCGGATTGAACGAATTCCTTGATCGCGGCGGGCCTGTGCTCGTCGCCATCATGGCAATCACGTTCGTTATGTGGGCCTTCATCCTCGAGCGCCTTGCCTACTTCTTCTTCGCCCAAGCGGGCGATGCGAAGCGGGCACTCCAGGAGTGGTCTGCACGGTCCGATCATACATCATGGACCGCTCACGCGATCCGCGACCAGTTGATCTCGGAAGCGCGTCAGAAAGCGGAAAACAATGTCGAGCTCGTCAAGACGCTCGTCGCGGTTGCGCCACTGTTCGGACTTCTGGGAACGGTGACGGGCATGGTTCAGGTGTTTGATGTGATGGCCGTTGCCGGATCGTCTGATGCGCGGGCCATGTCGGCGGGGGTTTCCCGCGCGACGATCCCGACCATGGCTGGTATGGTGGCGGCCCTGTCCGGCCTGGTTTTCTCGAACCAGATCGAACGGCTCGCCAAACACCGCACTGCCGTCCTCACCGATAAGCTGGAACTGGAGTAGCGATATGCGCAGACGTTCCAACAAAGCGGTTGATCAGGCCGAAGTGAACATGACACCGATGCTCGACATCGTGTTCATTCTCTTGATCTTCTTCATCGTGACGGCGACTTTCCTGCAGGAGCAGGGGTTTGACATGCGGCCTCCTGAGTCGGATCCTGACGAGGCTGAGCAAACAGAGCCCAATCCTGTCATTCTGGTTCAGGTCGACGCGGAAAACCGGGTCTTCGTGAACCAGCGCGCGACCAGTGAAGACCGGGTGCTGGCTGCGGTTCAGCGGATCCGCGCCGATGCTCCGCGAAGTGCGGTGCTGATCGAGCCGAATGATGAAGCCCTGCATGGTACGATCTCGACGATCTGGGACGACATGCGGTCCAACGGTATTTCTGTGTCGATCCAGCGTCCGCGCGGCGAAGACGACACCTAGCTCGGGAGAGAGATATGGCTCGACGTGGGAGCCGGGTACAGACGGATGACGAAGATGTCGAACTGAATATGACGCCCATGCTGGATGTCGTGTTCATTCTCCTGATCTTCTTCATTGTGACGGCTGTATTCGTAAAAGAACCGGGCGTGGATGTTATTCGGCCGGACGTTAACCAGAGTGATTCGATGAAGCCGACCTTGCTGGTCGCCGTGACATCGGCCGATGAAATCTGGATCAACCGCAATGTGTATGAAATTTCACAGGTGCGTGGTGTGCTCGAGCAATTATTGTCAGAGAATCCGCGGGCTGAAGCGATGATCCAGGGCGATCAGGATGCTCCAATTGGCACCGTACTGGACATCCAGGAGATGCTCACACAGCTGGGTGTTGAGGAAATCAACATCTCGGAAGAAAGCTAGGAGTGGCTGATGGGTAGTATTTTCAGACTTGTCATCGGTGTTCCGATTGCGATTGTTGTGACCTTTGCGCTCTTCATGCTGATGCGGACGCTCATTTTTGTGGATGAGGCACCGCTTGAGGAAGAAAGCACGACTTACCGCTTTGATATCAATCCGCAGGTTGAGCAAGTGGACGCCCGGGCGCGCGATACCTCCATTGACGATGTGCAGGACGTTGAACCCCCGCCCCCGCCGCCTCAGGTGGAGCGTCAGGCTTCAGACCTGCCGTCTGAAAGCCTGTCGACCATCGTCGGCAGCATTCCGGACTTTGATGCGCCGGATCTCAATTCAGGCAATGTCAGCTTCAACATCTCCGACCGCAATGCCCAGCCTTTGGTGCGGATTCCACCGCAATACCCGCCACGTGCCGCAGAGCGCGGTGTGGAAGGGTTTTGCGAGATGGAGTTCAACGTGTCACCGGATGGAACGCCGGTTCAGATCCGGGCGCTTGAATGTTCGAGCAGTATGTTCGAACGGGCCTCGATCCGGGCCGTTGAGCGCTGGCGTTACAGTCCTCGTATCGTTGACGGTGTCGCGCAAACGCGAACCGGTGTTCGAACCCGTCTTGATTATCAGTTGGACGAGTAAAGTGGTTGCCGCGTTGCGATCGGTTACTGAAACAGGAATGCAGAGGAAGCATGATGATTAATCGGATTTCCTTCTTGATTGTGGCCGCAGTGTTCACGTTCGCTGTGACGGCTCCAAGTGCTGATGCGCAACGCAGAGGCCGGAACCAGGACGAGCGACAGGGCAGTGCCGAAGACCGCACCATGTCCGCGGAAGTGGGTGAACCTATTCTTGCTGCTAATGAATGCATCGACGCCGAGAATTACACCTGCGTGATCAATACGCTAACGCCGCTCCTGGGTCAGGGGGCGAATCCCTATGAGCAGTTCGTCATTTATCGTATGCGCGGTGTCGCCTATTACAATCAGGACCGGCTTGATCTCGCCATTCGTGATTTCTTGGCGGCGCTGGAAACCGGTGCAGCCACGCAAGATGAATCAACCTCGTTGCGGACCAATATCGGTCAGCTCTACATCGTGACAGAACGCTATTCCGAAGGCATTAGCCAGCTTGAGCGGGCGATTTCGGAAGGGGCTAATCTGACCCCAAGCCTGACCATGCTTCTGGCTCAAGCCTATGCTCAGGCCGAACGGTTCAGCGAAGGCCTGCGCTATGCGCAAATGCAATATGATAATGCCAGCCCGCGTGAGCGCCGCAATTACGACATGCTGCTTTTGTATTTCCAACAGCTTGACCGGATTCCCGATCAGCTTCGCCTGATCACGCAAATGGTCGAGCGCTGGCCGGGAGAACGCAATATATGGACATCTCTGGTGGCGCTGATGGCGCAAACCGATAATGAGTCCGGCGCGTTTGAAGCCAACAAGCTGATGTATCTCAATGGCATGCTGACTGAGGAGCGCGAGCTGGTCCGGCTTGCCCAGTATTACAGCTATTTTGAATACCCCTATCGCGGTGCGGTCATTCTGGAACGTGAAATGAATGCCGGCCGGGTCTCGCGATCCCGTGATAATCTGGAAGCTCTCGCCAATATGTGGCGTCAGGCACGTGAATACGAGCGCGCCATTCCCGTTCTGGAAGCGGTCGCACAACAGGGCAATGGCACGGACTATTTGCGCTTGGGAGAGGCCTATTATAACGAAAACCGGTTGGCTGATGCAGAATCGGCCTTTGAATCAGCTCTGGCCCGTGGTGGTCTTACACGTCCCGGCGATGCGCAGGCTTTGTTGGGCACGGTTCGTTATGAGCAGGGCAACCTTCAGAGCGCGATGCAGGCTTTCCGTGGCTGCACTCAGTATTCCTACAGCCGACGGACCTGTAGCGGCTGGTTGACCTTCATCCAGAACGAAATCGCGGCCGCCGGCCGCCGCCGGGAAATTGAATTGCGTGTTGCTACCGAGGAGTGCCGGATCACGATAGGTGCCGAGTTGAACAACATCACACTTGTTGGCGATCGGTCGAACTTTGATGAAGAAGGCCGACCGCGTCTGAATGCGGTACCGGCCCGGTGCGTCAATTATTTTGACCGCTATGGCGATCAGATCGGTGGATACGGCTATGTCGCGAATGACACAGAAGAAACCGAAGCCAATGAAACCGAAGCCGGATAATTCTGTTTCCGCCTTTGCTTCTTATATGAACCCCGGTTTTCGGACCGGGGTTTTTCTTTTGACAAAGGCCGCCAAGCGGGCACAACTTTGCCGTAATCTTACGAAAAAGTCATGATCGGGGATGGGGGGCGCATAAAGGGGAGCGCCCAATGCACAATATATTCCGCTTTTCATTCAGCGTGCCATTCGCCGCACTGGTGACGGCGTCGCTGGCATTTCTGATGGCCTATATGATTCCGGTTGAGGGAGAACCGGGACCGGACATTACCGAATTGAACTTCGATCTGTTTCCGCAGGTTGACGTGATTGATCCAACACCGCCGGTCGAGCTGAGACCGGTCGATTCCATTGCCCCACCTCCACCCCCACCCGTTATCGAGACACAGGCATCACTCACGCCGGATTCTGATCTGACAGTGATGGCCGGCACGATACCGCAGATCGAGGTTGAAGGTATCGGCGGCGGGGAAATAAACCTCAATCGATCCGACAGGGACGTGCTGCCCGTGGTCCGTATTATACCGTCCTATCCGCTGCGCGAGGCTGAACGCGGCATTGAGGGTATGTGCGTCCTGCAATTCGATGTCACGACGGCGGGATCACCGGTCAATATCCAGGTCCTTCAATGTGACTCATCGGGATTTGCCCGTGAGTCGGTCCGGGCGGTGGAGCGCTGGCGCTATAATCCGCGCGTCCGTGACGGCGTACCGCAAATGTATCGCGGGGTTCAGACCCGTCTGGAGTTCAAACTGGACGGCTGAGGCCGGTAGGGCAGGCCGGACGATTTCTGTCCAGCCTGCTGCAGGCTTATTCCGTACCGGCTTCTACGGCTTCCTCATCGGCGAGGCCAACCGTCATCAGGGCAAAGGCCCAATTGCCAGCGGTTTCGCGCAGGCTGTCGAAGCGGCCTGAAGCGCCGCCATGCCCGGCGCCCATATTGGTGCGCATCAGTGTCAGGCCGTCATCAGACCGGGTGGCGCGCAACCGCGCTGACCATTTTGCCGGCTCCCAATAGGTGACGCGCGGATCGGTCAGCCCGGCTGTGGCCAGAACATGCGGATAATCAATGGCCGCGACATTATCGTACGGGCTGTATTCCGCGATCGCGTCATAAGCCACTGCATCCTCGATGGGATTGCCCCATTCCGGCCATTCCGGCGGGGTGAGCGGCAGGCTCGGATCTGACATGGTGTTGATCACATCCACAAAGGGCACGGCAGCAATCGCTCCGGCAAACAGATCCGGTTGCAGATTAATAGCGGCGCCGACCAGCAATCCGCCGGCCGATCCGCCATAGGCGACGATATTGCCGCGCGTGGTAAACCCTTCGCTGGCCAAAGCTTCACCCGCTGAAACATAATCGCGGAAGGTATTCATTTTCAGGCCGAGCTTGCCGTCGAGATACCATTGATAGCCGCGCGCCTGACCGCCCCGGATATGGGCAATCGCGTAAATCATGCCACGATCCACAAGGGAAAGCGGTGTGACGCGGAAGGCCGCTGGAATGGTGATGCCGTAACTGCCATAGCCATAGAGCATCAGCGGGGCCGAGCCATCAATCGGCGTGTCGCGGTGATAGAGGATGGTGACCGGGATGCTCTCGCCATCATGGGCCGGGGCCATGATACGGCGGACGACATAATCCTCCGGATTGTGGCCGGAGGGGATTTCCTGACGCTTGCGAAGGACGCGTTCGCGGGTGTCCATATTGTAATCGTAGGTTTCTTCCGGTGTCGCCGGGCTTTCATAGCTGAAGCGCATTTCGTCAGTGGAGAATTCATATCCGGCATCAATGCCCAGCGAATAGGCCTCTTCCTCGAAATCGATCGAGTGTTCGTCTCCTGTGGAAAGGTTGCGGATCACGATCCGGGGCAGGGCGTTCTCGCGTTCCACCCGGACCATCCAGTCGCGGAACCCCATCAGGCCGGTTATCAGCGTGCCGGGGCGGTGAGCAACTACGGGCTCCCAGTTTTCGCGCTGCGGAGCATCCAGGGGGGCACGCATGATCTGGAAATCAACCGCGCCATCCAGATTGGTCAGGATGAAAAAGCCTTCGCCGGTTTCGGTGAGCGAATATTCGACATCGGTTTGCCGCGCTGCGACCAGCATGGCTTCAGCTTCCGGATTATTGGCATCGATCAGGTGAACTTCGCTGGTGGTGTGGCCGGACGTGGCGATGGCGATATAGCTGTCGCCTTCGGTGCGGCCGACATTCACGAAAAAGCCGTCATCGGCTTCATCGAAGATCATGGTGCCGTCTGCTTCGCCGCGTCCCTGACGGTAGACCTGCTTGGAGCGGCCATTGGCATCGCGCCACACCCAGAACAGGGTTTCGGAATCATTCGCCCAAGTGAAATTGCCGGTGCTTTCATCTGTCAGCGTGGCGATGTCGTTTCCCGTCCCCAGATCGCGGATGCGGATTTCATAATATTCCGAGCCCCGGATATCGACGCCATAGGCCAGCCAGCGGTGGTCCGGGCTGTGATCGACATTGCCGAAATCGAGATATTCGATGCCATCTGCTTCAGCGTCGCCATCGAGCAGGATCTGCTCTTCGCCCGCTTCGCCGGTTTCGGGATCGAGAGGCCGCCGTGCATAGATGGGATACTGCCCGCCTTCGCGGAAACGGGAATAATATTCAAAATTGCCATCGCGATCCGGGACCGTGGAATCATCTTCCAGAATGCGGCCGCGGATTTCCTGGAAAATGCGTTCCTGCAAGGCCGCGGTCGGGGCCATGACCTCTTCATAATAAGCATTTTCGGCGTCCAGATGGGCGCGGATATCCGGGTCGAGCACGGACGGATCGCGCATCACTTCCTGCCAGTTATCATCGCGCAGCCAAGCGTATTCGTCGGTCCGCGACCGGCCCAGTTGTTCAATCGTGACCGGACGCTGTTCGGCGGCGGGCGGCGTGATCGACTGGGCGCGGGTCATCAAATTCATATTCGAGGTCTCTGTGCTGGTTTCGCCGCCCTGTCCGGGCTCGGCTGTATTGGTTTGTGCCGGTTCGCTGCAAGCGGACATAAGCGCAAGGGCGGCCACGCCGGTCAGGGCGCGTACGTGAAGTTTCTCATGAGCGTCGGGTCTCCATACATCCTGTAAGGCCATATTATTGCGCGCGTGGCCGCTGCTGACCATGCCGGCTGGCAGCGCAAGGCGTCATGGTATCGCACACGCTTGTTTAACGCCTTGGCGGGCATTTTCTGACCAACAGGCGATGTTATGAATATACCCGAACCCCTTACCCTGACCGAGACAGCGGCTGAGCGCGGCCATGCGCGCGCTACCCTTGCGCGGCGTCTGGCTGACATCATCTGTCTGCCGTCCAGCATCATCAGCCCGCAGGAACGCTGGATTGTCGGTGATCTGCTTTATGAAATCCTGCGCAATAGCGATGCCCGAATCCGCCGCCGCTGCGCGCAGCGGCTGGCGGAAATCAGCGACGCGCCCGCGAATATCGTCAAGCTGCTCGCGGCTGATGAAATCTCAATCGCGTCGCCCTTGCTGGAAATCTCCGCAGCGCTTTCCGATTTCGATCTCATGGAGATCAGCCGGTTGGGCAGTATTGATCACCGCGTCCTCATTGCGTCCCGCGAATCGGTCTCGGAAACCGTGACGGCGGCGCTGGCGTCCATTGGCGAACCAGCCGTGATTTCGGCACTATTGAAAAACAGCAAAGCCCGGCTGGCCCCGCCGACAGTTAATCATATTGTTGCCCTGGCCGAGGATGAATCGCGTTACGTGCCAGCCTTGCTGAAACGTCAGGAATTGCGGCCGCGATCTGCCCTGCAGTTATTCTGGCATTGCGATCACGAACACAGGAAGCAGGTGCTGCAGCGGTTTGCGGTAGGCCGCTCGCTGATGATCGAGGCGACAGAGGACGTGTTCTCCATGGCGTCGGCTGAAGGGTGGTCTGACCCTCTGGTCAATCGGACCCTGAAATTCGTCGATCGCCGCCAGCGCAATCGTGAAGCATCTGACGATAGCGAATACGGGTCGATGGAGGGACTGATTGCCCAGATTCATACGCGCGGCGCGGAGCCCGGCCTGATTGGTGAGTTGGGACTGCTGGCCGGGATCAGTGATTCGCTTGTGGTGCGAATCTGTTCCGATCTCGGCGGCGAACCACTGGCGATTCTCTGCAAGGCGACGGGAGTGGATCGAGATGTCCTGGCTCAGCTTTGCGAGGGGCTTGGAGGGTTCAGCGAAACTGAAGGTCTGCACCGCGCGAAGACGGTTTATGACGGCCTCTCAGTTGAAAAAGCGCAAACCGTGCTGCGCTATTGGGACTGGGCCAAGGCCGGCGAAGACCGCCGGAAATAACCCCACATTCTTTCGTGTGCAGGAAACCCAGTGAACGACTGGTCAAGCCGGAGAGGCGTGGTTAAAAGCCTTCCCATTGGCGCGTTCGTGCCCGGCACGTGGGAGGAAGCATGATTTACGGGGTCAGCCTCAGTCTTGTGCTGGCAGTGATGTGGTGGGTTTTGTCCGGCTACGACAAAATCACCCTGCTTGCCTTTGGTGTAATCAGCGTGGTGATTGCCATAGTGCTTGTGCTGCGCATGCGGATTCTGGATCGCGAGACTGTCCCGTTCCTGCGGCTCCACACATTGATCCCCTATTATATCTGGTTAGGTGGCGAGATGGCGAAGGCCAGCATGGCGGTAGTCAAGGCCGCGTTGAAGCCGGAAATCGATATCACACCGCGTCTCGTCCGGGTGCCAGTCAAAGCTGATACCGATCTAGCACGATGTGTGTTTGCAAACTCGATCACGCTAACGCCGGGCACAGTGACGGTCGAGATCGAGGAGGATGCCTATCTGGTGCATGCCCTCGACACGTCTTTCACGGCACCAGAGGGTTTTGCCGAGATGAATTTATATGCCGCGCGCGCGACCGACGGAGATACGTCATGATGGAGTGGGCAAATCTGGGTGCAGTTCTGGCGATGGCGCTGGCCATGGCCATCATGCTGGGCCGTTTGTTTGCCGGTCCGTCGCTTTATGACCGCGTGCTGGCCGCCAATTCATTCGGCACCAAAACCGTTCTTTTACTATTGATTTTCAGCCTCCTGGTTGGCCGGGCTGATGGCGTGGACATCGCGCTTCTTTATGCGTTGATCAATTTCATTGCGACCATCGCCATCCTGAAATTCTTCCGCTTTCGTTCGCTGGAAATCTCGCTCGCCCAGATGTCTCTCCGCCGCGCCATTGATGGAGATGATGACTGATGGACATTCTGCTCCTGATCCGCGACATCGCCAGCATCGCCTTGTTGGCTGTGGGGGTCCTTTTCGTGCTCGCGGGTGCGATTGGTGTCATCCGATTGCCCGATTTTTACACACGCATTCATGCAGCGGGTGTGACGGATACGTTGGGGGCTGAACTGATTGTGTTCGCGCTGATGTTGCAAGCCGGATTCACCCTGTTGGCCGCGAAGCTTTTGCTGGTCGGATTCATCCTGTTTCTGACCAGCCCTACCGCGACTCATGCTGTCGCCAATGCCGCACATCGTGCCGGTCTCAATCCGCTATTGTCGCGGCATCAGCCACCGCATCCGCGTGATACCGAAACGGGGGAGAAGTCGTGACCGAATTCGATTGGACCCAGCTTCTGGACTATGCGCTAATGGGCATGTTGCTCGCAGTCGGCATAGCCATTGTCCGTTTGAGGAATCTGTTTGCTGCCGTTATGTTGGCGGGCGTTTACAGCCTGATATCTGCCGCCTGGTTCGTGACGCTGGACGCTGTGGACGTGGCGTTTACCGAAGCGGCGGTGGGGGCCGGTATTTCCACGGTATTGATGCTGGCGGCCATGTTGCTGACCGCGCGTGAAGCGGAACCTGTGAAAGCCATCCGCCACTGGGCGGCACTGATTGTCGTGTCGGTGGCGGGCGCTGCCCTCTTCTATGCGGTCGGAGACATGCCGGTCTATGGCGATCCCAATTCACCGGCGAATGCCTATGTCGGCATGGATTACATCACATCGACGCCAAACGACATTGCCATTCCCAACGTTGTGACGGCGGTTCTCGCCAGTTACCGCGGCTTTGATACGTTTGGAGAGGTTGTTGTGATATTCGCGGCCGGTCTTGGCGTGATGCTTTTGCTGGGCCTGAATCCCGGCAAGAAGACGGGAGGTGAGGAATGAACCCGCATCTGGTCCTTCGGGTCGTCTCCAAACTGCTGATCCCGCTGATTGTGGTCTTTGGCCTCTATGTCCACTTCCACGGCGATTACAGCCCCGGTGGCGGCTTTCAGGCCGGCGTGATTGTCGCTGCGGCGGTCATTCTTTATGCGCTGATTTTCGGGATCGAAAATGCCAAACAGGCTGTGCCGACCGGGTTTGTGAGATTCATGGCTGCTTTTGGTGTGTTGCTTTACGGAGGCACCGGCGTTGCGACCCTCATTCTGGGGGGCAACTTTCTCGATTACGACGTGTTACATCCGGATCAAGCGCACCACACTGGCCAGCATATCGGCATTCTCCTTGTGGAGCTGGGCGTTCTGTTCACCGTATTCTCGGTGATGATGGCGATTTTCTATGCCTTTGCGGGCCGCGCGCCGGATATTCCAGAAGGAGAGTGGTGATGATCGAACTCCTTGCGGAACGATTCAACTACATCATCGTCATCATTTTGATGATGACCGGGCTTTATGCGGTTGTAGCGACGGGCAATCTGGTCAAGCGCCTCGTGGGTCTGTCCCTGTTCCAGACATCAGTGTTTTTGCTCTACATCACCATCGGCAAGGTGTCTGGCGGCCAACCGCCGATTCTTCCGGAATATTCTGAAAGCTATGGCGGGAGTAACGCCGGAGAGACCGCGATGGCGGCTGCCAGCCCTGCAGCCGAGGCTGCCGAGGGGGCGGTATCGCAGGGAGAGGCTTTGCAGAATACGGCGGAGGCGATCTACTCCAACCCGCTGCCACATGTTCTGATCCTGACAGCTATTGTTGTTGGCGTCGCGACACTAGCTGTCGGTCTTGCGCTGGTCGTGCGGATCCGTGAAACCTATGGCACAATTGAAGATGAAGCCCTCAATCAGGCGGATTATGCCGCAGAAAACGCAAGGAGAAGCGCCTGATGGAGTTTCTGGCTTCGTTGATGCCGCTGCCGTTGGCGGTGCATGCCCCTGCGATTATTGTGGTGACGCCGCTATTGATGGCGGCAATTGCCGCGCTGATGCCGAATGGACGGCTAGGCTGGGTGGTGACGCTGGTTTCAACGGTGTTTACGGGTCTTTTGGCGCTTTCGCTTATCGTTGATGTCCAGTCCGCCGGTGTGATTTTCTACGCCATGGGCGGATGGGCTCCGCCGGCTGGAATTGAATTCCGGATCGATGCCCTGAACGCCGTTCTTCTTCTGGTGATTGCTGCGCTGGGCTTGCTCAGTGTGATTTACGCCTTGCCGAGTGTGGCGGATGAAATCGCGGAAGGCCGGCAAGCGCTGTTCTACTCTGCTTTCCTTGTCTGTTTTGCAGGCCTTGTGGGAGTCGCGATAACTGGCGACGCCTTCAACATGTTCGTGTTTCTCGAGATTTCCTCGATCTCGACCTATGTGATGGTGGGGATGGGCGCGGACAAAGACCGCCGGGCGCTGACTGCCGCCTATAATTATCTTGTCCTCGGAACGATCGGTGCGACCTTCTTTGTGATCGGTGTCGGTTTTCTCTATATGGCGACCGGAACACTGAACATGGCGGGTATGGCGTCGCGCCTGCCCGACCTTTCCGACAGCCGTGTGGTGCAGGCGGCCTTTGCCTTCATCATCGTCGGGCTGGGCCTGAAAGCCGCCATGTTCCCGCTGCACCTCTGGCTTCCCAACGCCTATGCCTATGCGCCAAACTTCGTGACCTCCTTCCTCGCCACGACGGCGACGAAAGTGGCTTTTTATACGCTGGTGCGGTTCCTGTTCGATGTGTTCTGGCCGGAAGCGCCCTTCGTCGCGATCAGCTTCTTCTGGGTGTTCGCCATTCTCGGCATTATCGGCATGGTTGTGGCCTCTGTTCAGGCCGTCTTCCAGGATGATGCCCGGCGGCTGCTGGCCTTTTCCTCGGTTGCGCAGGTCGGTTATATGATGCTGGGCCTTGGTATCGGAACGGCTGCGGGCGTGTCGGCCGGCATGCTGCATCTGGTCAATCACGCGATGATGAAAGGCGCACTGTTCATGGCGCTGGGGGCTTTTGCCGTCCGTTTCGGAATCCGCAGAATTTCCGACCTCAACGGTTTTGGTCAGACGATGCCGTTAACATCCGCCGCGTTCACCATTGCCGGGCTCAGCCTCATCGGCGTGCCGATGACGGTGGGCTTCTGGTCAAAATGGTATCTTGGCGTTGCCGCCCTTGAAAACGGCTGGTGGTGGGCGGTGGCCGCGCTGATCCTGTCGTCATTGATTGCGCTCGCCTATATCGGGCGGATGCTGGCGGCCATCTGGATGGCTGAACCGCCTCATGACAAAACGGGCGGCATTGCCCATGCCCGCGCGCCGTGGCTGATGCTGGGACCGCTCTGGGTGCTGGCCATCGCCAATATCTGGTTCTTCTTCCAGCCTGACTTCCTGATTTCGTTGACGAATGCCGCAGCGGAAGCCGCTTTCTCCGGAGTGACACGATGAGCTGGACTCCCGAAATCGCTCTGATCGCGGCATTGGTGATCCCCCTCACTGGCGGACTCTTTGTCGGGCTGTTGGGTAAATATCCGAATTTGCGGGAAGGCGCGACTTTGACGGCGGCGGTGCTGTTGGCGGTGAATGTCGCCTATCTGGTTTCCGTGACCGGTGAGCGCCCGGAGCTGATCTACGAAATCGGCTCGACCGGGCTGTCCTTCGGACTGAAGCTGGAACCGCTCGGCGCGTTGTTTGCCGCCGTGGCCAGCGGACTGTGGATCGTCAATTCGATCTATTCAATTGGTTATATGCGCGGCAACAAGGAGACGCACCAGACGCGATTCTTCTTCTTTTTCACCATTGCGATCGCGGGCGCCATGGGCGTGGCGCTTGCCTCCAACCTTTTGACGATGTTCCTGTTTTATGAGGCGTTGACGCTATCGACCTATCCGCTTGTGGCGCATAAGGGCGACGCCAAGGCGCGGCGCGGGGCGGCCATTTATCTGTCCATTCTTCTTGGCACATCCATCGGGCTGTTTCTGCCGGCGATTATCGCCACACAATTCATCGCCGGATCAACGGATTTCACGGTTGGCGGATTGCTGAATGGCCAGGCCTCGCCACTGGTCGCCAGCGTGCTGCTGGTTCTTTTTGCCTTCGGGATCGGTAAAGCCGCTCTCATGCCAGTTCACCCATGGCTGCCGAATGCGATGGTGGCGCCCACACCAGTTTCCGCCCTGCTGCATGCGGTGGCGGTGGTCAAGGCAGGTGTGTTCTCCATTCTGAAAGTCAGCACCTATATATTCGGTCCGGAGCTCATACAGGCCGCTCCAGCGTCGAACTGGCTGGCCTGGATTGCCGCCATATCCATCGTGCTGGCCTCGATCATCGCGATGTCGAGCAATAACCTCAAACGGCGGCTGGCCTTCTCGACGGTGAGCCAGCTCTCCTATGTCACGCTCGGGGCGATGATTGCGGCGCCGCTGGCGCTTCTGGGAGCCGCCTTGCAGATTGTCATGCACGCCTGGGGCAAGATCACGCTGTTTATGTGTGCGGGCGCGATCTACACAGCCAGCAAGAAAACCGAGATTTCGGACATGCGCGGCCTTGGCCGGTTGATGCCGTGGACCTTCGGGGCTTTCGCGGTGGGCGCGTTTGCGATCATCGGCCTTCCGCCGTTTGGAGGCATGTGGCCCAAACTCTTCCTGATGATGGGTGCGGCGAGTACGGGGCAACTGGCCCTGATCGGCGCGCTGATCCTGTCCTCGATCCTGAATGTGGCGTATCTGTTGCCGATTCCGGGCCGCGGATTCTTTGATCCCGCACCGAAGGAAGGCCTGAAACAGCCCGGACCCTTGCTGGTGGTGTTGCCGCCGGTCATCACCGCGGCCGGTGTGACGATCCTCTTTTTCCTGATTGGACCCCTGACTGAATTCCTGGCCCCCGTCTTCGGGGTGGAGCTTTAAGAATGACAGATGATTCCAAGACACCCGGTCCGGCCGCTTCCGGAGATGAGATTCATCCCGCGGCAAAGCCCTTCCTGTGGATTGAAAAACCTGTGGTCCATCTGTGGTTTCTGATCCTTCTTGCCGCCACGTCGTTTGCATTGGGGGCGATCGATTTCATTCATGAGCGGCATGAATATGTCGATTGGGCCGAGTGGCACGGGTT
>PFFX01000099.1:0-4622 GCA_002783385.1 Rhodobacterales bacterium CG15_BIG_FIL_POST_REV_8_21_14_020_59_13
AAAGTCACACCCGACGTGCTCACGCCGCGGGCTGACACCGAAACGCTGGTTGAGACATGCCTGAAGCAGATCGGCAGCAGAAATGCAGCACTGCGCATCGCCGATTTCGGCACCGGTTCAGGAGCGATTCTGCTGGCGCTGCTGTCCGAACTGCCAAACGCGACAGGCCTCGGCATTGATATCAGCGAATCGGCTTTGGCGATTGCAAAAGAAAATGCGGTCCGCAATCAGCTTTCAGACCGCGCTGATTTCCAAACAGGTAACTGGGCTGACGGCATTGCAGCAGTCAGTCACGACCTTGTTATTTCCAACCCGCCTTATATCGCGAGTGCTGTGCTCGAGACGCTGGAACCGGAAGTGCGCGACCATGAACCGCGCATCGCGCTTGATGGCGGCGAAGATGGACTCGACATCTATCGCACTCTTTTACCACAGCTTTTTCGTATTCTGAAGCGCGGCGGTCATATGGCTGTCGAAATCGGATATGATCAGAAAAAGACCGTTATGGCGCTGGCGGAGCAGGCCGGATTTGTTGATTTGACGCTGACCAGAGACCTCGGCGGACGGCCGCGCATCGTCTCTGGCCGGAAACTGTAAACTCCAACCGACAAAGCCCCTTGGAAAATCATCCAAGGCGGGCTAGCTTGCCCACAAGTTGAGGGAAGGCGCACCGGGCAAGGCTGTCGGGCGCATAAAAGTCCCCTTCAGCTTATTGTCCGTTTTCGTAATCGATATTGATCTTCGACGGATGATGCGCGCCGTAAGTACACGGGGGAACGCGGCTTGGCTTGCAGCCTGACAATGACGAGGATTTGACGGCGATGAAGCGTCAACGCGGACGGGGCCGGGGAAAACCTGGCGGCAATCAAGGTAACCGCTCTTTTGAAAGTAATGGTCCGGATGTCAAAATCCGGGGTAATGCTTCTACGGTTTACGAGAAATACATGCAGCTTGCCCGTGACGCGACGTCGTCGGGTGATCGCATCATGGCGGAAAACTATTTCCAGCACGCAGACCACTATTTCCGGGTGGTGGCAGAACAGCAGGCAGCCCTGATCGAACAACAGCAGCGGCGGGAACGCCAGCAAGGCCAGCACAGCAACAATAACAATAACAGCAATAATATCCAGAATGATGGTGGCAATGACCGCCGCCGCAATTACCGCAATCGCAATGAGCCGGACAATAATTCGGGCGATCAGCCCTCTCAGGGTGCGCAAGCAGACAATCCGGGCCATCAACCGGAAAATGAAACGCCACGCCGGGGCCGCCGCCCGCGCCGTCAGCCGGTTGAGGACAAGCGCGACCCTTTGGAAGTGGTTGATCCCGAAGCCGGTGGCAAGTCTGAAATGACCAGCTCCGATAGTGAGGATGATCAGCCCAAGCCGAGCCGGGGCCGCCGTCCGCGCAAGGCCGCTGATGCAGAGGGATCTGGCAAGTCATCCGCCGATGATTCCAACACGGAAGCGGCCTGATCGCTGTTTCCACTGGCGTTCTGAAGCCCCGGCCCCTTTGCCGGGGCTTTTTGTTTGCGGTCATACCCTTGTGTGATCAATAGGCAACACCTATTTCTGGCTCAGGATATGGACTGGGCCTGAAAGAGGACGGCCTCACACTTGCAATCTCGCCTGATCGGGGGATGGAACAGATATGAATTTTGAAAACTATACGGACCGCGCGCGGTCCATCATCCAGAACGCACAACAATCTGCACTGGCCGCACGTCACCAGCAATTCACGCCGGAACATGTGCTCGCCGCTCTGATGGACGATGAGGGCAGTCTGGCCGTCAATCTCATCAAGGCTGCCGGAGGCAATCCGGCACAGGTTCAGGACATGACCATTGAGGCGCTGAACCGTCTGCCCAAGGTCGAAGGGGGCGGGGCCGGCCAGATTTATCTGGCACCACAAACCGCCGAAGTCTTCAAGACCGCTGAAGAAGCGGCAAAGAAGGCGGGCGATCAATACATTTCCGCCGAGCGGCTGCTGCAGGCCCTCGCCATCGCCAAGGGCGCGCATGCCGCCGATATTCTGAAAACTGCCGGAACCACGCCGCAATCGCTCAATACCGCCATCAATGACATGCGCGCCGGCCGCACAGCTGACAGCCAGTCGGCAGAAGACAGCTATGAGGCGCTGAAGAAATATTCCCGCGACCTCACTGAGGCCGCCCGCGCGGGCAAGCTCGATCCGGTCATCGGCCGCGATGAGGAAATCCGCCGCGCAATTCAGGTCCTCTCCCGCCGCACCAAGAATAATCCCGTGCTCATCGGCGAACCCGGCGTGGGCAAGACCGCCATCGCCGAGGGGCTGGCGTTGCGTATCGTCAATGGTGATGTGCCCGAAGGCATCAAGGAGAAAAAACTCCTCGCTCTGGATATGGGTTCACTGATTGCGGGTGCAAAATACCGCGGCGAGTTCGAGGAACGCCTGAAAGCCGTGCTTGGCGAAGTCGAGGCCGCAGGCGGCAATATCATCCTCTTCATAGATGAAATGCACACCCTGGTCGGCGCTGGAAAGACCGACGGGGCGATGGATGCCTCCAACCTATTGAAGCCCGCTCTTGCGCGGGGGGAATTGCACTGTATCGGGGCCACCACGCTGGATGAATACCGCAAGCATGTGGAAAAGGACGCCGCTCTTGCCCGGCGTTTCCAGCCGGTCTTTATCGGCGAGCCGACGGTGGAGGACACGATCTCCATCCTGCGCGGCCTGAAAGACAAGTATGAAGTCCACCACGGCGTGCGCATTTCTGACGGCGCGATCGTCGCTGCGGCCACGCTGTCCAACCGCTACATCACCGACCGCTTTCTGCCGGACAAGGCCATCGACCTGATGGACGAAGCCGCGTCGCGCCTGCGCATGCAGGTCGATTCCAAGCCCGAAGAGCTCGACGAGATCGACCGCCGCATCATGCAGCTCAAGATCGAGGCTGAAGCACTGAAAAAGGAAAAGGACGACGCCTCCAGGGCGCGCCTGGAAAAACTCGGAAAGGAAATCGCCGAACTGTCCTCCAAATCCGATGAAATCACCGCCGCCTGGCGTGCCGAAAAGGACAAGCTTGCCTCCTCGACCGAGGTCAAGGACCGCCTCGACCGGGCCCGTGCGGAACTCGCTGATGCCGAACGCCGCGGCGATCTCGGCAAGGCGTCCGAACTGAAATACGGCATCATTCCAGGTCTTGAAGCCAAGGTGTCGGAATCCGACAATGCCGCGGACGGCGCGCTGGTAAAGGAAGTCGTCGATGAGGAGCAGATTGCCGGCGTTGTCTCCCGCTGGACCGGTGTGCCAGTCGACAAGATGCTCGAAGGCGAGCGCGAGAAACTCCTGAAAATGGAGGATGCCCTGCGTGGCCGTGTCGTCGGACAGGATGAAGCCTTGGCTGCTGTCTCCGATGCGGTCCGCCGGGCGCGGGCCGGTCTCCAGGACCCGGGCCGCCCGATTGGCTCCTTCCTCTTCCTTGGGCCAACCGGCGTCGGCAAGACCGAGCTCACCAAGACATTGGCCAACTTTTTGTTTGATGACGAACAGGCCGTCACCCGCATGGACATGTCCGAATACATGGAGAAGCACTCCGTTGCCCGCTTGATTGGCGCGCCTCCCGGCTATGTCGGTTATGATGAAGGCGGGGCCCTAACGGAATCCGTCCGCCGCCGGCCCTATCAGGTGATCCTGTTTGACGAGATCGAAAAGGCGCACCCGGATGTTTTCAACGTGCTCCTGCAAGTGCTCGATGATGGCCGTCTGACCGACGGGCAGGGCCGTACCGTTGATTTCCGCAATACGCTGATCATCATGACCTCGAATTTGGGGGCTGAATTCCTGATGCAGGCCGCAGATGTCGAGGATGCCCGCGACGCAGTCATGGGCGCGGTGCGGGCGCATTTCCGCCCGGAATTCCTCAACCGCGTGGACGAGATCATCCTCTTCCGCCGCCTCGCCGAGGAGCATATGGGCGCCATTGTCGACATCCAGATGAAGCGCCTCGCCAAACTTTTGGCTGACCGTCGCATGACGATCGAACTGGACGATGCCGCGCGCAGCTGGCTGGCGCATAAGGGCTTTGACCCGGCTTATGGCGCGCGTCCCCTTAAGCGGGTGATTCAGAAGGAATTGCAGGACCCGCTGGCGCGCCTGCTGCTGGAAGGAGACCTCAAGGATGGCGATAAGATCAAGGTCTCTGCCGAGGGCGGGCATCTGGTGATCAACGGGCATGTCATTGCCCGCGAAGCCACCGCTCCGCCGGATGTAATGGTGAACTGATCCACAAACTGAAAGAGCCTGTGCCGAGAGGCACAGGCTCTTTTTCTATCCGGCCTTCGCCTGAAGCTGCATGAACACACCGAGCCGGTCGCAGACCTGCCAGTGTCCGTTGAGGAGCAACCCGTCAAATCCATACACCGTCAGCCCCGTCATCTCGATAATATTGCCGCTGGCCGTGAAGCCGGGAATATCGCCCTGATGCGTGCCTTTCCAGTGCCATGACACGGCGACGTCATCACCGTCCGCCAACATCGAGACCGGCGTAAAGGCCTGATCTGGAAAGGGCGCGCGAGAGGATTCGATGCGGTACCGGAAGCCGGCATGATCCAGTGTCTGCCCATGCCAGGGATCGCCGGGGT
>PFFX01000099.1:4642-23831 GCA_002783385.1 Rhodobacterales bacterium CG15_BIG_FIL_POST_REV_8_21_14_020_59_13
GGCGCGATGAAGTCCGGAATGGCGTCATACTCACCTCCACTCCATATCCGGTTCAGAAATTCTGACAGGCGGGCTTTGCGATGGGCGTCTTGCATCACACCGCCTCCTGGACATTCAGCCGCAAATGTGGCTCGCCATCCGATGTTTTTGTCACCGTGTTGCCATCCGGCTTGATTGTCGCCTGAATGCGCTTTCGATAGGCCGAGAAACTGTCGAATTTCACGACATCCACTGCTTCTTCAAGGTCCAGCGAAATCCGAAGATAGCCATCATCTGCCAGGGTCTGTAGGCTGAGAATGCGGGCCTTGAACGGCTGGCCCAGATAAAGGCCGGACACGTCATTGCCCACCGCCAGCGGCAGCGGCTGGCGATTACCGGTGGCCGCATGAAGCGTGTTCCAGTCGCGATAGCCGAATTGTCTGGCGACCAGCTCCAGCGCTTCGCCATGTTTGATGAAATCGCCCTCTTCGGCGAGCGCGCTTCGCAAGCGTTTCGCTTGCGCTTTCAACGCATCGAGTGAGGGCAGGGATTGGGTAGGGGTCATCATTTCGATCCTTGTCAGGATCCCGAACGTCTTGAAGGGGCTCGCATTGCCTTCATTCCGGGATCTTTCAAGACACCGAAAATCAAAATCGAGAGGCTTTCACCAGGGACATTTGTCCTGCGAACGGCCGGCAGCCTTGGCCGGGCGCGCTGAATACGTGCACCCGGATCAAAGGTCAAGTCAAAGCTGAGAGCGCTTACTGAGCGCCTTCGAGATTCCGGGCAGAGACGATGCGCGACGCGGCAGCATCACCGGTTTCGGCGGCATTGCGGGCGCTGTCGCGAATGGCGATGATGCGGTCACGTTCGGCCTCGAACAGCGGGATTTCATCGTCTTCCAGCGTCCGGCCGGTCGGCAGGTCCAGAGACATCGGATTGACCGACGTGCCATTGTGATGAACTTCATAATGCAGGTGCGGGCCGGTGGAACGGCCGGTTGTTCCGACATAGCCGATGATCTGGCCCTGTTGCACCCGCGCGCCAGCGGTCACGCCCCGGGCAAAGCCCTGCATGTGGGCATAGGCGGACTGGAAACCATTGGTGTGGCGAATGCGGACATAATTGCCAAAGGACCCGAAGCGGTCAGCACGCTCCACAACGCCATAACCGGCGGCGAAGATCGGCGTGCCGCGCGGCGCGGCAAAGTCCGTGCCCCGGTGCATACGGTTATACCCGAGCACGGGATGGTGGCGCATGCCGTATTGCGAAGACAGGCGCGCGCCATTGATCGGCGTCATCATCAACAGGCGCTGGGCGCTTTCGCCCTCCTCGTTGAAATAGGCAATCTGGCCATCTTCGGATTCATAGCGGTAATATTCCAGCGGATCGCCGCGGCCCGCATACATGACATAGAGAATATCGCCCGTACGCATGAGATTTCCGTCGGAATCGAGGAAGCGTTCGAAAACCACATCGAAGCGGTCGCCTTCGCGAATGGAGCGTTGGAAATCGACGGCATAGGCCAGAATGCCGGCCAGTTCGACCACAATGCGGTCTGTGGACCCGGCGGCGAGTGCATCCACATACAGGCTGGTCGTGATGAAGCCTGACGAGCGCACCAGTTCGCGTTCAAATTCGGCGGTCATTTCCCGCGCCCGGTAAGAGCCGTCTGCGAGGCGCGACACTGTGATCGAGCGTTCGATATCGGGACGGAAGGACAAACCGGCAAGCCGGGGCGCGCGCTCGTTGTCTTCCGCGCTTCGGGGAGTTTCCAGATAAACGGTGATGCTTTGCCCGGCGCGAAGGCGGCGGACATCAAAGACCGGATCGAGAGAATTGACCGCGCGGGCAACATCTACACCCGACGCACCGGCATCATTGAGGACACCGGCCAGCGTGCCGCCACTGGGCACGGTCGCAACAATCGTCTGCGTATCCAGAGGGCAGGCCACACAATCGGTGTAAAAGGCGGCGTGTTCCAGATCGCGAAGGTTTTCGACCGGCGTAATCGTGTATTCCGGCGAGCTGCGGGACAGTTCTATTTCAGCCGCTGCTTGCACCATCGGTATCTCCGGAGGCTGCGCGGCACCGGCAGGTGTGCCCTCGCCAAACCGGCTTAAAACTAACGCAATCAACAGGATAAGAGAGAGCGCAATGCTCGCTATTATGGCCGCCGAACGGCGGCGCACTGCATCAAGGGAACGTACATCAAAACCGGACATCACTGGCCTTTAATGGATAGCTAACTTGCTTCGTTCAACGATGAGCAAGAACCGCGCCCGCTGCGGTCCGTACAGTCAGTTTCCAACGCGGGCATTACAATGACGTGACGCAAGGAAGTTGCCAAGAGCTTACTGTCAGTGCGAAATCGCAAGGTCAGGACATCGTGGCAGAATCATGTATCAGGATAACACATGACCCAGATCAAACCCGCCGAACTGGCCCCCGAACACATGGCCGCGCTGTTGTGCGCTCGTCTCTGCCACGATCTTGTCAGCCCGGTTTCGGCCATGGGCATGGCCTTCAGCGTGCTGGACGATGAGGATGCCGACTCCATGCGCGAAGATGCCATAGAGCTGGTGCGCGAGAATGCCCGGCAGGCGGAAGCCAAACTGGAATTTGCCCGCATCGCTTTCGGCGCGGCGGGATCGGCACCGGGGATCATGGAATCCAGTGAGTTGAAGCGTCTGGCAGAAAATTATTTCTCCACCCTGCGTCCGGACCTTGTCTGGAAAGTCAGCGCCAGCGGGCTGGAAAAAACCGCGGCCCGCCTGCTGCTGAATCTGTGCATGACTGCGGCGACCTCTGCGGCGCGCGGCGGCACGGTCACGGTCGAAGCCAATGATGACGGGGCTGGCGGTGTGCGTCTGCATCTGGTCGCGGAAGGCCCCAAAGCCGATCTCAAGCCTGACTTTGAAGGCGCGCTGGAAGGCCGGGAACCTGAAGACGGTTTCAATGGCCGTTCCATCCAGCCCTATTATACCGGTCTGATCGCCCGTTCAGCGGGCGGCCGCGTGACCGCACAGAAAAGCGAGGACAGGGTGGAGTTTGTTGCGTTGGTGGCACCGAAAGCTTCACTGGCGGCGTGATCTCTCAAACCCCTGTTAACCAAAACGGGTGACGATTCTTCTCGAGGCGCCATTTCTTGCGTCAGGGAGAGAAGAGCGACATGAAAACCTGCCTTGTCGTCGACGATAGCCGGGTGATCCGCAAGGTCGCCCGCCGGATCATCGAAGGGTTCAAATTCCAGTGTGATGAAGCTGCAGACGGCGCAGAAGCGCTGGCCTATTGCCGCAAGAAGATGCCAGACGCCATTCTGCTCGACCGTAACATGCCGGTCATGAACGGCATAGATTTCGTCAAGGCGCTGCGTCAGGAGCCTGCCGGCAGCGAGCCAATCGTAGTCTTCTGCACCACTGAAAACGACGTGCCCTCAATCACCGAAGCGCTGCGCGCCGGGGTCGACGAATACATCATGAAGCCGTTCGACACAGACATCGTGCAGTCGAAATTCCAGCAAGTCGGCCTGATCGGGGAATAGCGCTATGTTGGACACCGCCGCCATCAATATTATTTCTGCCGAAGCGCGCCGCCGCGCCGGCATTGCCATCCCGCTGGCCCAGACCTATCTGGTCGAGGCGCGCCTGGCACCGGTCGCGCGATCTGAAGGCTATGACAGCCAGGCGGATCTGGTCCGGGCGCTGGAAAGCTCGAAGGATGACCGTCTCTGGCGGCGCGTGGTGGAAAGCCTTGCCGATCACGAGACTTGGTTTTTCCGCAATCCCGCCCCGCTCGATTATTTCATGTCCGACATTTTGCCCGTTCTGGCGCGTATCAAAGCACGCAAAGCTCCGATCCGCATTCTCTGTGCAGGGTGCGGCACCGGACAGGAAGCCTGGTCGCTCGCCATGCTGATGCAAGAACAGAAAGCCCGCCTCGGTGCCATGGATATAGAGATTGTCGGTACCGATATTTCCCGCCGCGCCATCGAGCGCGCGCAATCTGCTGCCTATTCCCAGTTCGAGGTCCAGCGCGGCCTCTCCATCCACCGCCTGATTGAACATTTCGAACCCTATGATCAGCAATGGGTGCTGAAAGATTCAATCAAACGCTGGGTCCGGTTTGAGCGTGACAACTTGCTGAATCCATCAGAGGAGCTGGGCGGGTTTGACATCATATTCTGCCGCAATGTGCTTACCGGCATGACCCCGGATGCGCGCCGCCACACCTTGCGGATGCTGGCCGAGCGCTCCGCTCCGGCCGGGTATCTGGTGCTGGGCAAGGGCGAGACTATTTCCGGTGCCGGCGAGCTCTACCGCGCCATGTCGGGCATCAAGGGCGTCTATGCCCGCACCATAGAGGCGGCCCGGCAGGCGGCCTGAAAGTGATAGCCTTCGGGTAACGACATCAGACAAAGAAAAAGCCCGGAGCGGGGGCACCGGGCTTTTCCGTTTTGAAAGCGGTGTAGCGGTTATGCCACGTCTTTCTGCTCGACCGGGTCGCGCAGCACATAGCCCCGCCCCCAGACCGTTTCGATATGGTGCTGGCCGCCGGTCGCCGCCGCGAGTTTCTTGCGCAGCTTGCAGATGAAGACGTCGATAATCTTCAATTCCGGCTCGTCCATGCCGCCATAAAGGTGGTTGAGGAACATTTCCTTGGTCAGCGTATTGCCCTTGCGCAGCGAGAGCAGCTCCAGCATCTGGTATTCCTTGCCGGTGAGGTGGACACGGTGACCGTCCACTTCCACGGTCTTGGCGTCCAGATTGACGCCGATATCGCCGGTCTTGATGATTGACTGGGCATGGCCCTTCGATCGGCGGACAATGGCGTGGATCCGCGCCACCATCTCGTCCTTGTGGAAAGGCTTGGTCATGTAATCATCGGCACCGCAACCGAGGCCGCGCACCTTGTTGTCGATGTCGGCATTGCCGGTGAGGATCAGGATCGGTGTGTCGATCTTGGCCAGCCGCAATGTTTTCAGCACATCAAAGCCGGGCATGTCCGGCAAATTCAGGTCCAGAAGGATGATGTCGTAATCATAGAGCTTGCCGAGATCGACACCCTCTTCCCCCAGATCCGTCGTATAGACATTGAAGCCTTCCGACTTCAGCATCAGATCGATGGATTGCGCTGTCGCGCGATCGTCTTCAATCAGCAAAACCCGCATGGATATTCTCCGCCCCGCTAGTCTGGCGAATCACTTCGCCGTTGGTTCCATGGTTAACGTGCTTCGGACGGTAGGTGCAAAGCGTTAACGAAAGTTAACCGCGAATTGACTCAAATGGCAGAATCGAGTCCGTCCCCGATTCGTTCCTTTTGACTTTTTTCTGGAAAAAAACCGCTGCACACGCTAGGGTTAACACGATCTGATGTGGAGGAACCGTTATGCGGACAGGATTGGGAGCGCTTGTTGCGCTAATTATTTCTGCAGCTGTTTGGGCACAAAGCCCGGTGCAGATGTCTGTTCTGCCAAGCGGCCGGTCTACAGCCCCGAATGAAGACGTCACCTTTCTGGCAACCATAGTAAATAGTTCGGATTTGGGGATGACCTGTCAGCCCCGCTTTGGGGGGTTCTTCACGCTTGATGGTGGCGCCAGCGGACAAGCAAGATTTTTCACATTTGACGGAACCAGTGTTGGTGATACTGCCAACGGTCAGGTTGCAATCCCCGCAGGGGGGCGACAAGACTATGTCGTGGTTATCAGCGTGAATCGTGAAACATCTGGCGGCATTGACGTTCCCGTCCGCTGTACCGACGAAAACGGCTTGATCACTGACATTCCCCGGCTGCCGCTTGTCAATGAGTTCCGGGTCCGGATCGCGACCGGGGGTCAACCTGATATTATCATGATTGGCGATACATTGACCGGCGACGGGGTCACGCGTGCGGGCGACACGGGACCACGAACGCTGTTGATGACAGTCGCGGCGGTTAATATCGGCGACACAGCAAGCGATCTGAACATTGCGCCGGAACTCACCGGATTTTCCTTGTTGAATAGGAATTTGCCTCCGCAGATTTGCGAGATTGATGCACAAGGGGCATGCATATCGGACCAAGGTGCTTCGGTCAGTATCGACAGCTGGGCGACTAACGAAGTCCGGCTGTTTGCTGTCCGGGTCCGGATGGCAGAGCAATTCGGAATCCCTTTCTATCCGGATTTGTTACGGCTCAGAGTTGGTGTCGATGCGGCGGACATCGCGACCGATGAAGCCACGTTTTCGACAAGCGTTGCGACCGATGGCCATGCCCGGCAGGGCGATGGCTTCATAGCCCCGGTTCTACAGTGTGCAACCCAGCCTTCCGGCGATGTCGGTTATGGTTTTGCACGCCAAGGCGGCGTCATAACCTTGAATCAGTCCGTGGCCGAAGACAGTTCTTTCGTGGCGGACGGGTATCTGCATATTTCCCAGTTCCAGCTCGAAAGCCGCCTTTCTGACTATCTGGCCATTTTACTTGAGGGGTCGCTTTCCGCAGAAAGCGGTACCCTGACCGCGCTTGGAACGGGCGATGCGGGAATTCAGCAGACCGACCTGTCCGTCGATGTGACGATTAGGAATGATACTGCCGGAGGGCTGAGAATTGCCTGGTCTGGCGGGGCTGCGGTAAGCCATGATCTCAGCCAAGCCGGCCGTACGCGATGTGTGCCGGTACCGCGCCAAGTTCCGACACCAACTGTCACAGCGCCAGCGACGGTTGTCGAGGCGGCTATAGCTTTTGCAGACGCCGAATCGTGTGATCTGCCCAGCCGCCTGTGCAATGAGTACAATGTCTCGCGATTTGGCCGTGACGGGGAAAATAACCCTGTCCGGGAACTTTCGAACGACAAGACTTTCGTGCGAGATTGGGGCGATCCCGCTGAACCCGACCAAGTTGTTGCGAACGCTTTTGCCGAATTCTTCCGCACGCTGGCGTCCGCGCGCCGCGAAGATACTATATGCCAAAGCCTGCGAACTGGCGCGATTATTGATGTCGGACATCTCGGATCATACCGCTATGCGAGACAAACGAGCCAGCCGCAAGGCAATCTTTCGTCGCCTGCGTTCGCGGAAGATGTCCGGGCCGAGTGTCTCGTCGTCATGTTGCGCGAAGATGTCGTTGAAGGCGCAGCAGACTGCGATGACAATAATGATGCGACGCTGGCGGTCTTTGTCCGGACTGGCTCTGACCTTACACCTCAGCAGTGCATTCCATAGATGGATGGCGGCGTGACGATCATCCACCCGATCGACGAAGACCCCGCCGAACTCGAAGATGGTGATTGCGTTTTTTAGGGGATTTGCGATCGGAGCGTCCCTCTCGTCACGGCAGACCGCTCCGGTGCCGTCATCGGCGACGGCCCGGGACGCCGCGAGAGCTTCCTGTCGGACCTGTCCGGCTTCTGAGCAAACGCATCGCCGTTTACGTGGTCCTAACCGCAATTTGCTAGCCTGATCCTTCATTGCGCCCAAAACGGGCGTTCGAGGATCAAGAATGCAGGCGCTGATCGACCGAATCGACTCACTGGACCCGCGCGTCATGACCGGACGCGTGACGGGGATCAATGGTTTGCTGGTCGAGGTTGAAGGCCCGGCTGCGGGTCTGGCGCTCGGCTCCCGCGCACATATTGATACCGCCCAGGGCGGGGCCACCTGCGAAGTGGTGGGCTTCAAGGGCCAGTCCGCGATCATGATGCCGTTCGAGCCCGTCGATGGCGTCCGCCCCGGCGCTCCGGCACGGCTTGATCCCGATGTCGCCAGTGTGCGCCCGTCTTCAAGCTGGCTTGGCCGGGTCATCGACAGCTTTGCCCATCCGCTGGATGGCGGCGAACCGCTGGCCAAAGGCGCGGTCTCCTATCCGCTGCGCGGCCGCCCGCCCTGCGCCCATGGCCGCGGACGTCTCGGCCCGCGCATGGATCTCGGGGTTCGCGCGCTCAATGTATTTACCCCCATGCGGCGCGGTCAGCGCCTTGGCGTCTTTGCCGGTTCCGGCGTCGGCAAGTCGGTGATGATGTCCATGCTGGCGCGCAATGCCGACGCCGATGTCATCGTGATCGGGCTTGTCGGTGAACGCGGCCGCGAAGCCCGCGAATTTGTCGAGGACGTGCTCGGCCCGGAAGGCCGCCGCAAATCCGTTGTCATTACCGAAACCTCCGACGCTCCGGCGCTCGCCCGGCGGCAGGCCGCACAGCTCACTTTGACGGTCGCCGAATATTTCCGCGACAAGGGCAAGACTGTGCTCTGCCTGATGGACAGCGTGACGCGCGTCGCTCTGGCGCAGAGGGAAATCGGCCTTGCCGCCGGTGAACCGCCCACAACCCGAGGCTATACGCCTTCCGTCTTTGCTGAATTGCCGCGCCTTCTGGAAAGGGCGGGGCCAGGACCGGACGGCACCGGTTCCATCACCGGTATCTTCACGGTTCTGGTTGATGGTGACGATCATAACGAGCCCGTCGCCGATGCGGTGCGCGGCATTCTCGACGGTCATATCGTGATGAGCCGCGAGATTGCCGAACGCGGCCGCTACCCGGCGATTGATATTTTGCGCTCGATCAGCCGGGTGGCACCTGAAGTCTACGAGAATAACGAGGCCGAACTGGTGCGCGAAGCCCGCCGCAGTCTCGCGACCTATGCAGACATGGAAGAATTGATCCGCCTCGGCGCTTATGCCGCCGGATCGAATAAAGAGACGGACCAGGCCATTGCGCTCAACGGTCCGCTCGAAGCATTCCTCGGTCAGGGGAAAGACGAAGCCACATCCATTGATGAGAGCTTTGCACGCCTGGCCGGGATTTTGGGTGGTGATGGAGGTATTTCATGACACGGTCTCATGAGCCATTGATCCGGCTGGCCCGGTTCAAGGTCGAGGAATTACAAAAACAGCTTGCCGATATTGATCGCGTCCGCACTTCGCTGAACGATCAAATCGGGCGGCTGGAAGCATCCGTGCCGGAAGAACAGGCAGCGGCAACAGATAACAAGGACGGCTATATCGCCTATGGCAGTTATGCCCAGGCGGTGATCAAGCGGAAGCAGAATATCCGCGCTTCGCTGGACGAGGTCGATCAGCAGGCGGAAGGTATCCGCGAACGTCTGGAGGCGGCTTTCCGTGAGCTCAAGAAATACGAGCTGCTGGAAGAACGCCGGGTCGCCCGTATCGAGGACGCCGTTCGCACCGCAGAACAGGTGGAGCTGGACGAAATCGCGCAAGTCCGCCGCCGCCAGGCGCACTGACCCGGTTTTCTCGCCCGTACACGGGGAAGAAATCCGGGTCAGCTACGGCCGTCTTGCCCGACTAGATCCCGTTTGCGGGATGGAATGGGCTATCATCCCCTCCCGAAGCGTCCCCGGGCCGCAAACAATAGTCCTATCAGGACAAAATAGATGAAGATGCGGGCAAGCAGGACGAGGCCGCCGCGTTCATCCAGCCGCGCGAGCATCAGGTCGAAAGCAAAATCCGGCGTCACCCCGGTGGCAATCCGCAGAAAATAAGGCGTGATCGTATCCGCCACAAAGGCGAGCCCGACAACTACCGGCAATTGCGAAGCGCGGCGCATGATCAGCGCGCCAAACAGCGACCACACGAGGATCAGCCACCAGTCCGTGGCTGTAAACCCGCCAGAGAGTCTGTCGAATATAGCGTCCATAGCAAAATCCTATGCTGCTTGCCGTCCCGCGGCGAGGGCAGAGGCGAGATGGGCGATGTCGCACATGGCAGCACAATCCGGAGATCGCTGGCTTAGCGGCATCTGCGCACGAATGGTCAGTGGCACATGTTCGTCGCGGGCCACAATACCGGCCAGTGCCGGCGCAAAGCCGAGAAAGCTCTGACACGTCTTGCGGAAAGCGGCATAGGCTTCGCGCGCCTTGTCTGACGTCGGGGCGTTGTTGACGACCACCAGCGGCGCAGCGCTTTCATCGCGCAGACGAAGGCGTTTGACGAAAGCATAGGCGTCGGTCAGCGAGGTCGGCTCATCATTGATGACGATCAGCACATCATCAGCCGCCATCGCCATGCGCATGGTGGAATCATCTGCGCCCGCCGCCAGATCCAGAACCGCACGCTCATAGGAAAGAGCGATAGTGGCACAGGCCGCCGCCAGCCGGTTCACCGCATCCGGCCTCAGGCCTGCAAGTCCGCCAGATCCGGACCGCCCGGCAATGACGTCAAACCCGCCGCGTTTCCGGGCTCCGCCCATAACGGGCTGGCAGGCATCTTCCAGCAAGACCTGACCTGACATCACCGCGGCCAGATCGGCATCGGGTGACAGGCCCAGTTGAACGTCGATATTGGCCATGCCGAGATCACCATCGATCAGCAGCAGGCGTTCACCTTGCGCTGAAAAGGCTTGCGCCAGTCCGGCGGCGATGACGGTCTTGCCGACCCCGCCCTTGCCGGAGGCGACGGCGAGAATACGCCCGGCTGGCGCTTTGCTGTCGGGAAGGAAACTCATATTGCATCTCCCGCAAAGCTGACATCATCAGGCAGGTCGTGAAGGTCCAGCAGCGTGCGGGCCAGACGCAGCGGTGTCGCCGGGGCAAGCCCGGATCCGATATAGGGGCTGGCCGAGACATGCGCGAAGGCCAGGCCCGCTTCGCCTGTGGCCAGAATAGCGCCCTTGCGGCGGGCGCAATCGGCCTTGCCAATGATCGTCCGGCGGGCCCCGGCCGAAGCATAGAGCGAGGCGGCTTCTGCAGCATCTTCGGGTGCCTGACCGGCATCGGCAACGGCAATGATTTCCGCCTCGGTCGCTGCGGCAAAAGCCGCCATCATGTCCAGATCATCCACATCGAATGCATTACCCGCCGGGGCATCAATCAACAAAAGCTGGTCACCGGCATCCAGCGCAAAGGCTTCGGCCTCTCGCGGATCATCCGCCATCGCATAATCAAAGCCCAGCTTGCCTGAAAGTTCAGCAATGCGGGCTTCGGCCCCGGCGCGCTCGCAATCAGTGGCGAGGATCAGTACCGGCACATTGGCGGCGGCTGCCCGCGCTGCAATCCGCGCCAGCGTCGCAGTCTTGCCGGCCCCCGGGGATCCGGCAAACAGATAGGCGAGGCCGGGCGCGACTTCCAAGGGCGCAAAGCGGTAGCGGCTTTCCAGCGCCTGCGCCAGGGCATGCGCGGCGGGCGCATCTTCCTGTAATTCGCAAAACCGGGCCAGCGCCTCGATCGCAGCATCAGGCACGCGGTGAAAACCGAGCGCGCGGATGATCCGATCGATCCCGTCACTATCATCGCCGCGTTGACGCCGTATGTCATTGTGTATGCGCGCGGCGCGTTCACGCGGAGCCTCGATGACATCCCCGCCGCGCGGCGAGTCGGAGGCCGCGCGCACCTGTACGCCGCCGCCCGGCGCATCGCCCGTCGCGACAATGATCGCATCTTCGCCCAGATCGCGGCGTACGCTCGCCATCGCCTCGGCGAGGGAAGGGGCGGAGTAAGTCTTCAGACGCATGGCCTAGACATGCCCCATGGTTTTCAACCGTGCGCTCGGATGGATTTCATTCTGCCCCATCACCACGGTATTGGGACGGAAGCGTTCCACTAGTGAGCGGACATAAGGCCGCGTTCCCGGACTGGTCAGCAGGACTGGTGTTTCGCCTTGGGCCGCGGCCCGCTCGAACGCATCGCGGACAGCAGCAACGAATTCATGAAGCTTGGACGGAGCCAACGCCAATTGCTTACGGTCGCCTTCGCCGATCATGGCTTCGGCAAAGGCCTGCTCCCATTGCGGCGACATTGCCAGTACCGGCAATTGTCCATCGGCACCCGCATTCGAATGACAGATCTGGCGGGCCAGCCGGCCGCGCACATGCTCTGTGATGGCATCGATGTGCTGGGAGAATGCACTGGCTTCGGCAATCCCTTCCAGAATGGTCGGCAGATCGCGGATGGAAATGCGTTCTTTCAGGAGATTCTGCAGCACGCGCTGGATACCGGCGCGGGTGATTTGTGAGGGCGCAATATCGTCCACCAGCTTCTTGTGCTCCTTGGACAGTCCGGCAATCAGCTTTTCGACCTCGGCATAGGAGAGGAGCTCGGCCATATGTTCGCGCAGGATTTCTGTCAGATGGGTGACCAGGACCGCTGACGGATCGACTATCGTATAGCCGCGGAAAGTCGCTTCCTCTCGCAGGTTTTCGTCAATCCAGGTCGCGGGCAGCCCAAAGGCCGGTTCTTTGACGTGATCGCCCGGCAGGTCGATCTGCTGACCTTGCGCGTCCATGACGAGGAGGTGTTTCAGCTTCACATGACCTTTGCCGGCTTCCATTTCCTTGACGCGGATTGTGTAATCATTGGAGCCGAGGCGCATATTATCGATAATGCGCACAGATGGCGTCACAAAGCCGGTTTCCTCGGCCATCGAGCGGCGCAAGGCGCGGATCTGATCGGTCAGCTTGCGGCCTTCCACATCATTGATCAGCGGCAACAGGCCGTATCCCAGTTCGATCTTCAATTCGTCCAGCGCCAGGGCTTCACCAATGGGCGGTTCAGCCGAATCGGTCACCGCATTTTCCTGCGCACTCCGGGCGATGACTTCCGCTTCGGCGTTGTCCGATTTCCGTTTCGCCGTCAGGGCGAGGCCGATCGAGCCGGCCGCCATCAAGCCAAATGGAATAAGCGGCATGCCGGGCAGAAGACCGATGATTCCCGCCGTGGCCGCAACCATGTAGAGGCCTTGCGGATTTCCGGCGAGTTGGGTGTAAAGCGCCTTATCGGCTTCGCCTTCGACACCGGCTTTCGAGACCAGAAGACCAGCCGCAACGGAAATGATCAGCGCCGGGATCTGAGAAACCAGGCCATCACCAATCGTCAGCGTGGAATAGGTCGACGCAGCGGTGCCAAAATCCATGCCGGACTGGGCAATCCCGATCACCATGCCAGCGATCAGATTTATGGCGGTAATCAGAAGACCGGCGATGGCATCGCCGCGCACGAATTTCGAGGCACCATCCATGGCACCGAAGAAATTGCTTTCGCCTTCCAGCTCCTTGCGCCGTCTGCGTGCCTCGTCCTCGTTGATCAGCCCCGCTGACAGATCGGCATCAATCGCCATCTGCTTGCCGGGCATGGCATCGAGTGTGAAGCGGGCTGCGACCTCGGCAATCCGGCCTGACCCTTTGGTGATGACGACGAAATTCACGATCACCAGAATGATAAAGACAATGACGCCGATCACGACATTGCCCTGCATGACAAAGGCCCCGAAGGCCTCGATCACCTGACCGGCAGCATCCGTACCTTCCGCGCCATTTGAAAGGATCAGCCGCGTCGAGGCGATGTTGAGACCAAGGCGCAACAGCGTTGCAATCAGAAGCACCGCCGGAAAGGCGGAAAATTCCAGCGGTTTCTTGATGAAGAGCGATGTCATCAAAACCAGCACCGAAAGCGAAATGGAAATCGCCAGCGCAATATCCATCAGCAAGCGTGGCATGGGCAGGATGAGCATGACCAGAATGGCCATGATGCCAACGCCAAGCGCAATATCGCCGCGCAGACCCTTTTTCAGGAATCCCAGAAGATCAAATCCGCGAACGCCGGTTCGGGAAGAGGCCGCTGTGTCAGCCATTCAGATCAGGCCGCTCCTGCACGTGTGTCACCGGGGGCGGGCACTGGAATGCCCTGTTCGGTGTAAAGTTTCAGCTTGTTACGAAGGGTCCGGATCGAAATACCCAGAATGTTGGCCGCATGGGTCCGGTTGCCGAGGCAATGATCCAGCGTTTCCAGGATCAGATCCTGTTCAACATCGGCAACGGTGCGCCCGACCATGTTGCGCTGGGCCACATCGGCGGTTTCAGCCGCACGTGAGGCGGGATTTGAAGCATTGCCGGTAAACAGCGACCCATCCGGCATGCGGATGGCTTCCGGGCCGATTTCCTGCCCCGAGGCCAAAAGCACGGCGCGGTGCATGGTGTTTTCGAGCTCGCGCACATTGCCCGGCCATTCGCGCGTCAGAAGCGCTGTCTTGGCGCTTTCCGAGATCGGACGATCACCCAGCCCGTTCGCTGCCGCATATTTGCGGGCGAAATGCTGGGACAGGGCCACCACATCCGCCGGGCGCTGGCGCAGTGGCGGCAGCGCCAGATTGACAACATTCAGGCGGAACAAGAGGTCTTCGCGGAAGGAGCCATCAGCGACCGCCTTGCGCAGATCGCGGTTCGTGGTGGCAAGAACGCGTATATTGATCTTGACCGGACCAGAGCCGCCAACACGGTCGATTTCACGTTCCTGCAGGGCGCGCAGCAGCTTGGCTTGCAGACGCGCATCCATTTCCGAGATTTCATCCAGCAACAGCGTACCGCCATTGGCTTCCTCGAACTTGCCGACACGGCGGGCAACGGCGCCGGTGAAGGCGCCCTTCTCGTGACCGAACAGCTCTGATTCCAGCAGGTTTTCAGGTATCGCTGCACAATTGACCGAGATGAAGGGCGCGGCCGCCCGCTTCGATTTGTTGTGAACATAACGCGCCATGACTTCCTTGCCTGACCCGCTTTCGCCGGTGATCAGAACGCTGGCATCGGATCCGGCGATCTGATTGGCAAACTCGATCACCGCCTGCATCGACGGATCACGCGCAATCATCGGCTGCTCGTCATCGGCGACGGCGGCCAGTACTGCGGCAATCAGATCGGCTTCCGGCGGCAGCGGAATGAATTCCTTGGCCCCGGCGCGGATCGCCATGGCGGCGATATCCGGTCTCACATTCACGCCGCAGGCCACAACCGGCACGATGATCCGTTCGGCTTCGTTGGCGGCAATCAACGCGGCTATATCCAGCGAGGCATCGACCATGAGGAGGTCCGCCCCGCGCCCCGCCCGCAAATGGCTGGTCGCCTGATTGATGGTATCGACCTGCGCGACTGTCGCGCCCCGGTCTATGGCGATTTTGGCAGCGGTATGGAGTTGGCCTCCGAGGCTTCCGACGATGAGCAAGCGCATGGTTAGCCCTCCTTGCCGTTACGGGATGAAATCGCGGTCATGCGGCGTCTCCATCCTTGATAATTTCTGTCATGGTCACACCCAGGCGGTCATCGACGACGACGATTTCGCCACGCGCAACCAGCCGGTCATTGACGTAGATATCGATGGCTTCCCCGACTTTGCGTTCCAGTTCGACCACCGAGCCGGCTTTCAGTTTGAGAAGCGAATTCAGCTCGATATGGGTTTTGCCGAGCACGGCAGAAACATTGACGGGTACGTCAAAAACAGGCGACAGATCCGTTGCTGTCTTTTCGTCCTCATCCGCCAGGGTCTTGGAAATTTGCGAGGCATCACTGCCCTCGGTTGTCGTTGCCGGCACATCGGTGCTGGTTTCGGAATCAAACTCCGGCAGATCGAGATCACTATCCTGGGACATTCCGGTCTCCTTTATCCTGTTGCCGCCTGCGCGCCGTCCGCATCGGGGGCGCAGTCAGTCGCGGTGTCGTCATCATCTGGCGCGGCCAACCAGTCGGTGATCAGCGCGTCAATCCGGGCTTCAATGTCTTCCTGTGAACGCTCAATGCTGCCACTGCCCCATTCAAGGCGGCAATCCGCGCCCGTCATGTCGGGATTCGCGCGGACGATGACAGCGCCTTCAAACCCGGCGTCCGCAGCGGTTTTTTCCAGCAGTTCCGCCACCGGGCCGGCAATGGCCTCGGCGCAATGCACGTTGAACCGGGGTTCGCCGCGCAAATCCTTCATCACGCGGGTGCAGAATTCGGCGATCGCATCGCGGGCATTGGCGGCAATCGCCGCTCCGGCGAGTTTCTTTGCTGCCGCGAGCGCCATCTGTGCCGATTCCTCGCGCAGGGTTTCAGACTCGGTCTGCAACCGCGCCAGGATCAGCTGCATCTGCGAGGCAACCGCCCGCACCGCATCGGCCTGAACCCCAGCGGCTTTGGCAGTTTCCGAATTCTCACCTTCGGAATAGGCCTGCTGGCGCACCTGCTCGACTTCGGTCGTTGTCAGGAGTTGCTTGACCCGCTCGCCATCGCGCAGCACTTCGCCATCGGCCGAGAAGACCCTGTCGAAGTCGAATTTGGGAAGCGAATGGGTCATTCAATCCTTGTCCTAATAAATCAGCTCGTCTTCGCCGCCGCCTTCAGCAAGCAGGATTTCGCCCTTCGCGGCGAGGTCTTTGGCGGTTGAGACCATGGCGGTTTGCGCCTGATCCACGTCTTTCAGGCGCACGGGTCCCAATGCGGCCATGTCGTCTTTCAGGATTTTCGCGGCGCGCTCGGACATGTTGGAGAAGAATAGATCGCGCAGACTGTCCGATGCGCCCTTGAGCGCGAGACCCAGCTGGCCTTTGTCGATCGCACGCAGAAGCGTCTGGATGCCACCCGGATCGAGCTTGGAAAGATCTTCGAACACGAACATCAGCGCGCGGATTTTTTCGGCGCTGTCACGATTGCGCTCTTCTAGCGCGGCGAGGAACCGGTTTTCGGTCTGACGGTCAAAATTATTGAAAATGTCCGCCATCATTTCATGGCTGTCACGCTTGGATGTGCGCGCCAGATTGGACATGAATTCGGTACGAAGCGTCTCCTCGATCTTGTCGAGGATTTCCCGCTGTACCGGCTCCATCCGCAGCATCCGCATCACCACTTCCAGTGCGAAGTCTTCTGGCAGGGCACCCAGAACGCGCGAGGCGTGCTCGCCTTTGATCTTTGACAGGATGACGGCGACGGTCTGGGGGTATTCATTCTTCAGATAATTGGCGAGCACCACCTCGTTCACATTGCCCAGCTTGTCCCACATGGTCCGTCCGGCAGGGCCGCGCAGCTCTTCCATGATGCCATCGACTTTTTCGTCGGGCAGGAAGGTATTGAGCAAGCGTTGTGTCGCTTCGAACGACCCCATCAGGGAACCGCCCTGGGAAATTTGCCCGGCAAAATCGACGATCAGCTTTTCTACCGCCCTGGCTGAAACACTGCCGAGATTGGACATGGCCTGGGAAACCTCTCGGATTTCCTCCTCGTCCATCATTTCCCAGAGGGAGTGTTTTTCCTCGCCCAACGCCAGAAGGATGACGGCTGCCCGTTCAGCACCGGCCAGCTTTTGCGGATCGTCAATGACGCGTTTGCCTTCACGAACCGCCATCAGCTCTCACTCATCCAGCTGCGGATGATCGAAAGGGATTCATCCGGATGGGAATTCACGACGCCGGAAACTTTTTTGATCGAGGAGGCTTTGACCTGACCGTCGATCTTGGCGATGTCGATACCGTTGTCGACAAACGCAGAGGGCATGGAGGCAGCACCGGACCCGCCGCTGGAGGTCTGTTGAGACATCTGCTGGCCACTATGGTCAGCGATGGCAGCCTGTCCGCCTTCGCGTTCGATCTCGCCGCCACCGCCTCCACCGCCTGCGGCGGCAATCGCCATAGATGGTCCTGTGGCTGCCGCTCCTTTGGCCAATGGCCGTGCAACAAGGAAAATGACCAGCAAGGCGGTCAGGAACATGACGCCGATTTCAGCGCCGCGCATGATGTCATTCTTGTTCAGCGAGAAACCGGACGCAGCTGGTGTGCCCATGGCCGGATCGGCACGGGAAAAGCGGATATTGGTGACTTCCAGACTGTCCTGACGCCCATTTTCAAGCTGCGTAAAGCCCATGGCAGACCGCACCAAAGCTGTGATCTGAGTCATTTCCTCTGCGCTGCGTGGCACATACGTGCGAGTGCCATCTTCGGCAATTTCGACGGTGCCATCGACGGCTACTGCGACCGAAAGCCGCTCGATATCGCCAGCTTCGGTCACCCGAGTCGTGGTGGTGCGCGACAGCGCAAATTCCTGCTGATCGTTCGAGGTGGACGACTCATTCACTGATTGAGGACCTTCAGAGGCGGCATCTTCGGCAGCAGGCAGGTTTTCCGAGGCCGAAACGGCATTGGCGGCACCATCGACTTCTCGGCCGGTTTCCTCCGAGCGCGTGCGGCTGCGCAGGACCGAACCGTCAGGATCATACCGTTCTTCGCTTTGCGTCACCGAATTCCGGTTCAGCTCGGCACTCACCTGAACGCGCGCCGCACCCGTGCCGACGACCCCTTCGACAAGGTTCAGAATGCGCTGGCGGTATTGTTCCTCGATCGAGGCGCGCTGGCTTTCCAGCGCAATCGATCCCAGGCCATCGCCCTCCTCCGGGCTGGCCAGAAGGCGGCCAGTGGTATCGGCAATGGTAATGTCCCGCGCCGTCAGACCATCGACGGCGCTGGCAACGATATTGCGGATGATGCCGGAATGTTCTCGTGTCAGCTCGGCGCGAGCAGAGACCACGATGGAGGCGGATGGCTGCGCCGCATTGCGTTCAAACAGACGGCGTTCTGGCAAGACCAGATGCACGCGCGCCGTATCAATGATGTCGAGAGACTGGATGGTGCGTGCCAACTCGCCCTCCAGCGCCCGCTTGGCATTCATGTTCTGAACAAAACTTGTCGCGCCCAGTGCATCCGTCTCGTCGAAAATCTCATAACCAACAGAACCGGAGTTCAGCGCACCCCCGCTGGCCACACGTACGCGGGCTTCATCAACCCGATTGCGTGCCACATAGATGGAGGCTCCGCCGCTGCGGAATTCATAGGGAATGCCCGCCGTATCCAGCGCTTCACTGACGCGAGAGGAATCCGACGGATCCAGACCGGCATAGAGCAGGGCCTGGCTGCCACCACCCATATTGAAACTGAAGAAAAGAAGTGCGGCGGCCAGACCTGCGCTCAAGCCGAAAATGGCAATGAGGCGCATGGCACCGATTGACCGCAATTGTTCCATCAGACTGTTCACGTGGGCGTCCCGCCGATTCGCTGCGCTGCTTTCGAAGCAGCAACCCGGCAACTTTTTCCCACTGCCCGCGTAAACGAGGGTTTAATATCGAAGCGCCCGGCTCAGAGAACCGGGCGTTTTTCGCAGTTTTTTCCGAAATTTGTGGCTCAGACGCCCAAATGGTCCGGCTTGGCGCGGTAATGCTGAATGCGGGTGGTCCGCAGTCCGGCGAGGCCATGCTTGTCGATGGCGCGCTGCCAGCCCAGAAATTCCTCGACTGACAGACGGTAGCGCTCACAGGCTTCTTCGAGCGACAATAGTCCACCACGGACCGCTGCGACCACTTCCGCCTTGCGGCGGATCACCCAGCGCTGGGTCGATGGATTGGGAAGGTCCGCCAGCGTGAGCGGGCTCCCGTCCGGACCAATGACATAATTTTCCTTACGCCTAGCTTGCATAGCCACCACCCTTGATTTCACCCG
>PFFX01000126.1 GCA_002783385.1 Rhodobacterales bacterium CG15_BIG_FIL_POST_REV_8_21_14_020_59_13
CATTTCAGTCAAATTAACAGGTCCTGACCCCAGGTATCCTGCTCAGTCGGCAGGTAGGTTCCTGGATAATATACCGTCTACTTCTGCTGATGAGCTTGCGGTCTCGAGATAGGTCCGCAGGGCGGTGGCGGCGGTCTGCGCCAGTGCCGTGATGCGGTCCCGGCCGGTCTGGTCGCCCAATTCCACAGTCAGGCCTGGCGCACCATAGGTTTCCGCAAACCATGTCTTGGCCGTGGGAAGGTCGGGATTGTGATTCGGCCCGCGTTCGAAGGCGGAGCCGGGGCCTGGCCAGATGGCTTCGATACCGGCGATCCAGTGCCGTGAGAAATTCCCAGGTGACAGGCCGAGATCGTCTGGCGGGGTGTAGAGCACGTCGCGGTAGGTGCTATGGAAATCCAACAGCAGAAAAGGGGTTTGCCCGTGGCTGACGCGGGCTTCGATTTGGGCGCGGACAGCCGCGGTTTCCGGCTGATTGAACGGCCCCCAGTCACGGTTCAGATCTGTCTGGTTCAGATTGTGGCGCCAGTGACCATGCTCGATCCCGTCGGGATTGAGGTCGGGCACGATCAGCCATTCAAACCGGTCGAGCGTAGCGTTCGGGTTGGAGGGATCGAACAGCGTTTCAAGAAATGCCCGCAGGGCAAGGGTGCCGGTGATTTCCGGTGGATGCTGTCCTCCCAGAATGACGATCAGTGGCGCTGCCGGTTCTGTTGCGGCGCGGAATAGCGCCTGGATCGGCCGGCCTTCAACGCTCTGGCCGATGGTGTGCTGTGCCAGCCATGCGGAAGCGGCGAAACGGTCCCGCCAGTACGCGCGCTGCTCGAGGCCGACGACTTCCTGAGCGGCGATTCGCGATGATCCTGACGCAAGGTTCACAATGAGCGTGGCCGCACGGCCCTCCGCTTCTATGCTGACATCGGCACCGGGCAGCAAGTCCCAGACACCATCGCCGCGATCAATCCGGGGCGGATAACGGTGTGCGTGCGGAGCGTAGACGAGTTCGACACTGACCTCAACGGGATAGGCTGCTTCGAGATCAAAGGCATACCAGGGACTTGGATTGATGGGTGTGCTCTCCGGCGTGACAGTGAGCTGGAATGCCGTTTCACCGGTCCGCGTGCAGGCATAGGAGGAAGCACCGGAAAAACTTTGTGTGAGTCGCACATTGCCGCGCGTACAATCAGCCGGCACCGATGCGCACGCCGACAGAGTAAACAGGATCCCTGCCAGCACCAGAGTATTCCGTTCCGCTCGTCCGATCACGGGTTTTCCCCGCGGACCGGGTCTGTCAGGCGGGCGGCGCGGGCTTCTGCGATGACGGCATCGACCAATTCGGCGTCGAGCCCCAGATAGGTGCCGGGATCGAGCAGGCGTTCGAGATCTTCAGGCGCAAAAAGGCTGGACAGCACAGCATCGCCTTCGATAGCTTCTCGCAAGGATGCCCCGGTTTCCGCTGCGCCAGTCGCAAGATTGCGGAGACGCTGCTCAGCCGCCTCGCGTCCCAGATCGTCCTGCACCGCAAACACGATGCGCTGGGTCAGTATCCAGCCGTGACTGCGCTGAAGGTTTTCGGCCATGCGGCCTTCATTGACCCGCAGGCGCGAGATGAGACGGCTGGTATCGCCGAGCATTTCCTCGGTGGCCAGGGCGACGTCCCCGATCGCCCGGTTAGGACGTGAAGTATTGTCGCGTTCGAAGAAATTGATCATGTCGTCCAGAACGATCTCGGCGAGGCGCGGAATCCGGCGGCTGTGCTGGATCAGGGCCTCCGACAGGAACGGGTTGACTTTGTGCGGCATGGTGGAAGAGCCGACCGCCCCACTGGGAAGCTGTTCCACGACCGAGCCGATATCGGTCATCTGCAGGAGAAATATCTCCTGACCCAGCCGACCATAGGTGCGGGCGATCATCGCCTGCACCAGCGCAAACTCGGCAAATACGTCACGGCTGGCGTGCCAGTCATCTGGATAGGGAGCGGGAAGCCCGAGTTCGACAGCCATCCGGGCCTCGACATTCAGCCCTTCCGGTCCCATGCCGAGATAGCTGCCGACTGCGCCCTTCATGCTGATCGACCGCTCGATCCGTTCGAGCAGACCGGCAAGGCGGTCGATGTGGCGCCGGTTCTCCCCGATATAGCCGCTGAGCTTCTTGCCGAAGGTGATGGGCAGGGCGTGCTGACCTAGCGTTCGACCGATCATCGGCGTGTTCTTGTACCGGTCGGCGAGTTCGAAGAGCTGGAGTTCAATCGTTCGCAAATCCTCAATGATCTCGAACACCGCCTCGCGCATCTGGAGCATGGCCGCGCTGTCGTAGAGATCAACGGTTGTCGCGCCATAATGAAGATAGTTCGCGCTGTCCTCGTCGAGTGATCGCCGGAACACGTTGAGAAAGGCTACCATGCGATGGCGCACAATGGCGTATTCGGCGTCGATTTCGGCTTGCGGGATGTTTTCCAACATGGCAGCGGCAGAGATAGCATCGGCCGCCGATTGCGGGATCACGCCATGGAAAGCCTGCGCGCGTGCCAGCGCCGTTTCCAGCCTGAGTACCTGGGCGTTCAGGGCGGATGTTGTGAAGATACCGGCTATCTCGCTGTTGCGCGAAAGCGGGGCGGTCTGAGGGATAAAGGCCGGTTCCGGCCGGATGGCGGCCATTTCCGCTTCGGCTGCGGGCGGTGATGGTGCCGGTGCGTCCTCTGTCCGTGTTTCCGAACAGGCAATCGGCAGGAGCGCCCCGATCAGAAGAACGAGCCGTTTCATCTGGACGCCACCGTGAACCCGTAGAGCAGTCCGTGCAGATAATCATTGGTCGCAGACTGCGGATGTTCGGATATGCGCCACTCGTTGAAGCTGTTTGCCGCAACCAGCGTGTATCCGTCATTGAGGAACATGACGCTGGCCAGGATTGCCTCGACCGTTGCCGTATCGTGCTCGCGTGCCGTGCCGTCCGCGATGGCGGCATCATGGGCATCGCCCAGCCGGCGTGAAATATTGCGCAGCCGACCGCGATACCGGTTCTGCCGGGCCGGTGGCAGGGCGGACATCAGGCCCGGCCGGATGATCGGCGTCACTCCGCTTGCCTGCATATATATCAAGTCGAACAGGGCCTGCCGGAGGAAGTCGAGCCCTGCGCGGTTTTCTTCCGCCGCGCCCAGTGTCGCCTCGACCGCATCAAGTGAGTGGTCGAGACATTGTTCGAGGAAGCTCTCCTTGTCCGGGATATGGTAGTAGAACGCACCGCGCGTGACGCCGAGGGAGGCTGCAATATCGGCCAAGGCGACGCCCTCGAAGCCATACATGTTGAAATAGCGGATCCCGGCCTTGAGAAACGCCTCGCGCTTGATCTGGTTGCGGGCCTCGCGATCAAATATCTGCGGCAACTCATTGCGTGTGTCGAGTTTGGGTGTGACGCGTCCGGTCAGGGTGCCGCGCTGTGCCAGACCTCCGCGCAAGACATCCAGCAATACTGCCGCCGATTTCGTGAAGTCAGCGGGGGAGTGTTCGTTGGCACTGACCTTCAGCCAGTCCAGCAGCGCAAAGAGGCAGAATGTGACCGGCTCGCTGCGCCCCAGTGACTGATCCGACTGATCAAGCCATTCCTGAACCATCGCGTTGACCCGCCCGACGGCCGCACTCAGGCGCTTGACGATGCGCGCGTGTATGTTCTCCGGCAGTGTATCAAGTTCCTGGAGCTGGGCCGGGTGACTGCGTTGCCCCTCCAGTGCTTCCGTGAGCTGGTCTGAATAGGCTTGGAACAGAACGAGAATCCGGAGGTCCGCAGGGGCATCTGCCTCCTCGGCCCGGGTGACGGCCTCTTCCAGAAACTCGGCAGCGGTCAGGAACACAGCTTCGGCCAGACTGTCCTTTGATGGGTAATAATAGGCAATACTGGTCTTGGTCAGGCCGAGATCGGCTGCAATGTCCTCGAGGCGAGTGCCCCGAACCCCTTGTGTGCTGAAGCGCTGGGCAGCTGCGGCGCGAATTGCAGCGGTCTTCCGGGCGCGCTCCTGGTGCCGCGAGAAAGGTGATCCATGATCGGGAAACCTGGGCCTTAGAACGGTCATCCTGATATTCACCAATTACTTAACAGTTGGGGCGTTCGCATGCCGTTGAAGGCATTCTGGGCTCTGGCCGGTGGAATTCCAAGCTTACTTACCGTATTGAATTTGAACCGAGTGTATCTTTTTTGTTGACACTGTCCAGCCACGTTGCTTTCATCTCTTCCAAGAAAAATGACGGGGGGAGAGTCACTATGTCGTATCGGGCTATCTTGAATTCAGGAATCGCATTCAGCGTTCTGGCGTTTGCCGGTAACGCGCTCGCGCAAGATGCGCCAGTGGAACAGACTGCGGCGCCGCGGTCCCAGACCGAAGAAGCCGATGTCATCGTGGTGACCGGCACCAATATCCAGGGCGCGCGAATCAACGAATCTTTACCGGTGACCATCATCGGCCAGAACGAACTCGACACCATCGGCGGTGTAGATGGCGAGGATCTGATCCGCTCCCTGCCGTCACAGGGTGGCGTGCAGTTCCGGACTGACAACAATACCACCAACAACAATGCGCGCGGCGATGTGGCTTCCATCAATCTGCGCTCGATCGGCTCAAGCGGAACGCTGGTGCTTTTGAACGGCCGCAGGGTCGTCAATCACCCGTCAACGCAAGCCGAATTGTCGACGCCGGTGACTACCATCAATGTCAATTCACTCCCCGTCGCGGGCATTTCGCGCGTGGAAGTGTTGAATGACGGAGCATCGGCCATTTACGGTTCCGACGCCGTGGCCGGAGTGTTCAACACCATTCTTCGCGACAATATTGAAGGCTTCTACTTGCGCGGCCGTCATCTGTACGCCACCGGCAATGGTCTTAATGAACAGACTCTGACGATGCGGGCGGGCGAGGATTACAACAACGGACGGACCAATGTTACGGTCTCGGCGGACTATTCGCGCCGCGATGGACTGTTCGCCTCGGAGCATCCGTTCGCGGCAACCGAGGATAGGCGTCCCTTTCTCATCGGGACCAGCTTTGAAGGTGACACTTCATTCGATAACCGGGCGACGCAGACCCCTTGGGGGCAGTGGACCTTGCGTACGACTTCAGGCACGCGTGTGCGGCAGAATGGCACAACCCTGACCACCGCTTCGGGGGTGTTTCACATTCAGCCGTCGAGCTTTGCCGGTTGTCGGGCCAACACGGCTGGCGCGCTTTCGGTTGCGGATATTTGTATTGATGACGGCAGCCAGGATCGCGATCTGCGGTTCGACGGTGCCTCTGAACGCTCCATCATTTCCGACCGTGAACGGGTCAATCTGTTCGGTTTTCTCAATCATGATTTGACCAATGGTATCCGGCTATATGGTGAATTCGGCTATTATTATGCCGAAACCCAGTCGACCAACGAGCCGCGGAATGGGATAGGTGCAACCAACATCTCCATTCCGGCCAACTATTACTACAACCCGTTCGGGCCGGTCACCTTTTCGGATGGAACGCCGAACCCGAACCGCCTACCTGGCCTGACCAATGTTCCGGTGGGGGGCTTGCCGGTTTTCACCGATGCCGGCCGTTATCGTTTTGTTGATGTGGGTTTCCGCGATATCGAGGTCGTCAATACGCAATGGCGTATCCTGACCGGCGCCCGGGGTGAGTTTGGTACCTCCGGATGGGATTGGGATACTGCACTGCTTTATAATCGCGCTTTTGCGGAAGACACAGTCAACAACTCAATATCCCGCACACTGTTGCAGCAAGCACTCTCGAACGAGACACCTAATGTCTACAACATATTCAATGGCGGTGATCCGAGTAATCCGTCCATCGGTGATGCAACGCCAAACGCCCGCAATCTCATCGAACCTTTCCTCGTGGATGTGGTGCGGAAAAGCACTTCGGAGCTGACTCTGGCCGATATCAGAGCCAGCAATGGAAGCGTCTTTTCCATTGCTGGTGGCGATGTGGGCGTCGCGGTCGGCGCTGAATTCCGGAATGAGGCGTATGAAGAAGATCGCGACTCCCGCGTAGACGGGACCATCACTTTCACCGACATCGTGACCGGTGAGGTGAGCCAGACCGACATCTACGGCACGAGTCCGACGCCGGACTCGAAAGGGGCACGCGATGTGTTTTCCGGTTTTGTCGAGGCTTCGATCCCGCTTGTCAGCCCGGACATGAACATTCCGCTGATCAACACACTCGATGTTCAGATTGCCGCCCGTGCTGAACACTATTCAGACTTCGGCAGCAGCGACCTCAATCCGCGTGTGGCGGCGGCTTGGACGCCCTTTGAAGGCCTGATGTTCCGTGGCGCGTATTCTGAAGGATTCCGGGCCCCCAACCTGCTTGTCGTCAATGAGGCCATCGACCGGTCTAACTCACGCGAGGACAGCTATTTTTGCGAGGGTGGGGTCCGCAACGGTACTTTTGCCAACTTTGCGGCTTGCAATGGCTTTACAGAGGGGCGGACAGAGCGCCGGTCTGTGGCAGACGACATTGGCCCTGAGGATGATATCAACATCACCTATGGTGTCGTCTTCGAACCACGCGGCCTGCAAGGACCGCTGCGTTTCCTCAATTCACTGACGATCACGGTTGATCGCTGGGAGATCGAGCGCCAGGGCGTGGTCGGTGTGTTCGGCGCGAAGAACCATGTCAACCTCGATTACCTTTTGCGCCTGCAGGGCTCATCCAACCCTAATGTGGTGAGGGCCGCCCCCAATCAGGACGATATCGATTTCTTTACCGCAGCAGGCCTCACACCGGTGGGCGACATCCTGTTCATCCGCGATACCTATGACAACAATGAAGACATTGATGTTGATGGTATTGATTACGGTATCTATTACGAAATTGAGGATACGCCCCTCGGTGATTTCGATCTGAGCCTGAACGCCTCCTACCTTGACACCTACTTCATCGCGTTGTCCCCCGGTGCGGAACAGATCAGGGCTGCGGTGAATAGCGGCCTGATCTCCGACGAGATCACTGTGTCTCAGGAAGGCAATATCATTCGTCAGGACGGTCAGCCGGAATGGCGTATTTCCAGCACGCTAACCTGGCGTCATCCGAGCGGATTCGGCGGCGGTGTGCGCGCAAACTATACAAGCGACTTCATTGATACCGGAGCCGGTCTGGACCCCAATGGTAATCCATTCATCGTCAATGAATGGACTCAAGTGAATGCCTATCTGGAATACGACATCGACAGCAATGGATCCTTCGATGGCCTGCGCTTCCGCGTTGGTTCCAACAATATCTTCGATGAAGATCCGCCGCTGGCTGATGAAACCAACGGCTATGATGCGGCCTATCACAGCATCCGTGGACGTCAGATCTATCTCGACATCCGCAAATTCTTCTAGTCAGTGGTCAAAGGGGCGCCGTTGAACGGCGGCGCTCCGATACACTTATGCTGCGCTTTATAGCTGCTTTTCTTCTTACCGCGACCGTTTGGTCCGGACCGGCGCTTGCCGACGATTGGCGTTCGGGCCGTTTCGTATTTTCGGAATGGTCCGGGCCGCCCATCAATGTCTACTTTATCGAGCCTCCGGCAAACATCTTGGCAGATGCGCCCGTGGTCATCGTTCTGCACGGGGTCAACCGGAATGCGGATGACTATGCCGCTAACTGGCGGGACTTGGCCCGCACCCATGGCCTGCGGATCTATGCGCCCGAATTTTCAGTTCGAGCCTTCCCTGGTGCGGCGTTGTACAATCTGGGCGGGATCGGCACGGATGGTCCTTTTGCCTACTCCGCAATCGAGCCACTTTTTTCGGCGATTACTGCACGGGGCGGGGTGGCGGACGGCTACTATCTTTTCAGCCATTCCGCCGGGGCCCAATTCGTTCACCGGGCGCTCTTGTTCGAGGAATTGCCGCGTCTGAACACGGCCATTTCCGCGAATGCTGGCTGGTACACCCTGCCGGACCTGCAAACGCCCTGGCCTTATGGCCTTCAGGGTACGCCTGCAGACCAGGACAGTTTGCGCCGTTGGGTCGGCCAGCCGCTGGTGCTGCTTCTGGGTGATCAGGATACCGACCCCGATCATCCGAACCTGCGGCGTACGCCGGAAGCTGCTTTCCAGGGGCCGCACAGATATGCGCGCGGCGTATTCTTCATGAGAGCTGCACGAGACAGCGCGCAAGCCCTCGACGTGCGATTTGCCTGGACGGCCTATACTGTCCCCGGGGTTGCGCACGACAATGCCGGTATGGCACAGGCGGCGGCCCATCTGATCGTCCTCGATAATGCGCAGCGTTCAGGCCAAAGCGAATGAGGCGGCGTTCAACCGTCCCGGCGTCATTAGATCTGGACTCCCATCCGGCAAACGATCCCGCCCGGGCGGCGAGGGACGGCGCATCCATACGCTGCAGGTTGCGGACCCCCAGAAACTGGACGCAACAGAACAGGCGAATGTCATGACTGAACAGGAAAACGCAGGCGCGGCGTTGTATCAGCGCATTGGCCTCATACTTGGCCCGATTGCAGCGCTCTTCATTGCGTTCACCTTTGCGCCGGAGGGTTTGCCCCGAGAGGGTGTGATCGTCGCAGCCGTTGGAACATGGATGGCGATCTGGTGGGCCACCGAGTCGATCCCGGTTGCGGTCACCGCCTTCCTGCCATTGGTGGCCTTGCCCCTGCTGGATGTCGTTTCGACGCGGGAAATTGCTGCGCCTTACGCCAATCCGATCATCTATCTGTTTTTCGGGGGCTTCGTGGTCGCGCTGGCGATCGAACGATGCGGCCTGCATCGCCGCATTGCGCTGGCCGTGTTCGCGCTCGCCGGAGCAGATGCCCGCGCGCTGGTGGCCGGCTTCATGATGGCTGCGGCTTTTGTCAGCATGTGGATTTCCAACACATCAACGACACTGATGCTGCTTCCGATCGCCATGTCGGTGGTGACCGTGATCAATGAAACCATGCCGGAGCTGGATGCGCGCCAGCGCACCAATTTCGGCCTCTCCTTGCTGCTGGGCCTTGCCTATGGGGCGACGCTGGGCGGTCTGGCGACCCTGGTCGGGACGCCGCCGAATGCCTTTATGGCCGGGTTCATGGCTGATAATTACGACGTCCAGATCGATTTCGCCCGCTGGATGCTGGTCGGGCTGCCAGTGTCTCTGGTCATGCTTCCGATCGCATGGCTTGTGCTTACCCGCATCGTTTTTCCGATTAATTTCCGCGCATCCGATGAGGCCGTCCAGCACATCCTGTCCATGCGCTCCGGCCTAGGGCGAATGAGTAAGGCCGAAGTCCGGACTGCGCTTCTGTTCGGATTTCTCGTCGCGGGATGGTTGTCGCGCGGATGGCTGGGAGGTCTGCCCTTCATCGGCGAGGTCACAGATACCGGTGTCGCCATGGCGGCAGCCGTTGCCGCCTTCCTGATCCCTTCAGGCAAGAAGGGCGAGGCATTGAGGACATGGGATTCGGTGACGAAACTACCCTGGGGCGTGTTGGTGCTGTTTGGCGGGGGGTTGGCCCTGGCGTCGGCGGTTTCCGCGTCGGGTCTGGCCCTGTGGCTCGGACAGCAGCTCGTTGCGGTCGGTGGCATGAATGCGATCCTTCTGATTGTTGTGGCTACAGCACTGGTTATTTTCATCACAGAGCTGACCAGCAATCTGGCAACAACTGCCACCTTCCTGCCGGTGATCGCAGCGATTGGCGTGGAAACCGGACAAGACCCGCTGGTCTACGTTATTCCGGTTACACTGGCGGCGAGTTGCGCTTTCATGCTCCCGGTCGCGACGCCGCCCAATGCCGTGGTGTTCAGTTCCGGCATGGTGTCCATTCCGGCCATGGTCAGGGTCGGCCTGATCCTGAACATTATCGCAGTAGCGGTTTTGAGCGTTGTTGCCTTGCTGGTTGCGCCTCGGGTTTTTTGAAATGACCGTCAACTGATACCGGCTTGAGCCGGGGGATCGGGGGTTTATTCCAACGGCTGACAAGTCGTCCGTTGGCCGTTTCACAATAAGTTGGCCGGGCTCGTATCGAATAGAGCCGCATGAACGAGCCTTTGCCGTTTTGCAGCCTGTGGTGATAAGAAATCTCTTCCGCTAATCGAAACTCTACCGCAGTGGTTATGCCCGGCTTTGAATAGCCCCTAGATTTGTAGACGCCTTCTTCCCTTATTTTGAGGCAAGGAGGCCGGGATGGGCAGGATGCCACGGACTGATGACGGAAGCGGCGTTACTGCTCGCCTTCTCACTGGGAGCAGCTTTGGTTCTTGCAGACATGGCTCCGGCTTCGGCCATTGCGGTGGTCGCGGCGTTGTTTCTATCCATGAAGCGGAGGCTGCACCAATGGATCGAACGGCTCGAGCTGGAGGCTCTGCTCAAGCTCGCGCTCATTTCTGTGGTCATTCTGCCGCTTCTACCGGATCAGGGCTACGGACCCGGTTTGACGCTCACCCCCTCCAAGTCTGGTGGGCAGTCGTTGTGGTGGCGGGTTTGTCTTTCTTCGGATATGCCGCAATCCGGCTGGGAAGTGCGCAGCTAGCTGTCGTTTCTCAAGACGTTGTTCAGTTGGCTGAGCCAAATCGCTGGCGGCTTTCGGTTGAGAGCATAATGCGGGCTGGCGGTGTTGTACCAGTGCAGATATCGGCTGAGGTCGCGGTTGCGGCTGTCTGATGATCTGTAGGTGCTTTTTATGTGCGGACTCCCCTTCAAACAGGCATTGGCCAGCGCCCGGCATCACCGCTCTTCCGGCTCTGAATCACCCGCCATTGCCGGAGCTGGACCAATTGCCCAAAAGCCTGATCTTGCCCGGCGGCAGCCATATCTGGACGCAATGCCGGAAGGTGCGTATTTGCGGGTTTGTTGTCAATATTCCTATACCTTGGCGGTACGCAGGCGCAATGAGTTGAGGACCACCGATATTGAGGAGGCACTCATGGCAAAAGCCGCGAACATGGGGCTGATCAGGATGCCGAAGACGGGGAACAGGATACCCGCCGCGATCGGCACTCCGGCTGTGTTGTAGATGAGCGCAAAGAACAAATTCTGCCGGATATTGCTCATCGTGGCACGTGCCAGCCGCCGGGCGCGGACAATGCCGTCGAGATTGCCTCTCACCAGCGTAATTCCCGCCGATTCAATGGCGACATCCGCGCCGGTTCCCATGGCAATGCCGACATCGGCCTGAGCCAGAGCCGGCGCATCATTTACACCATCGCCCGCCATCGCGACCTTGCAGCCCCTGTCTTGCAGTTCGCGAATGATATCAGCCTTGCCGGCGGGCAATACATCTGCCCGGATCTCGTCAATTCCAAGTTTCGCGCCAATCGCTTTTGCAGTGCGTTCATTATCGCCTGTCGCCATTATGATCCGGAAGCCGAGCGTGTGCAGGGCTTTCAAGGCCGCAGGCGTGCTCTCCTTGATCGGGTCTGCGACGCTGACAAGACCAGCAATCGCCCCCTCAACCACGATGAACATGACCGTTTCACCGTCATCGCGGCGCGCATTTGCGGTACTGGCATGACGTTGGCTTTCCAGCCCCATATCGGCCATGAGGCGGGCATTCCCCAAGGCGATTTTTTGCCCATCGACGACGCCCTTCACGCCTTTTCCGGTGATGGCCTCGAAATCCTCTGCCGTGGAAATTGAAACGCCGCGTTCCTCTGCACCGCGCACGATGGCTTCGGCGAGCGGATGTTCAGAGCCGCGCTCCAAAGAGGCTGCAAGGCGCAGCACTTCGTCTTCGTCATGACCCTCTTCCGGTAATACCACGACGAGTTTCGGCTTGCCTTCGGTCAGCGTTCCGGTTTTGTCGACAATCAGGGTATCAATTTTCTCGAACCGTTCGAGAGCTTCCGCATTCTTGATCAAAACGCCGGCCTGGGCACCGCGCCCCGTTGCCGTCATGATTGACATTGGCGTTGCCAGTCCCAAAGCGCAGGGGCAGGCAATAATCAGAACCGCGACTGCGGAAATCAGGGCATAGGACAACGCCGGGACTGGCCCCCAGATCGACCAGGCGATGAACGCAATCATGGCGATTCCAATGACCACGGGCACAAAGATACCCGCGACCTGATCCGCATATTTCTGGATCGGTGCCCGGGAGCGCTGCGCATTGGCAACCATTTCGACGATTTGAGACAGGGTTGTATCGGCCCCTACACGCTCGGCTTCAATCACCAGGCTGCCCGTCCCGTTGATGGTTGCGCCAGTGACGGGATCTCCTGCGGTTTTTTCAACCGGCAAGGACTCTCCGGTGATCATGCTTTCGTCGATGGACGAATGTCCCTCCAGAACAACGCCATCGACCGGCACTTTCTCCCCCGGCCGCACCCGCAAATGATCACCGGCCTGTAAATCTTCGAGTGGAACTTCATCTTCAGTGCCATCGGCCCGGATGATGCGGGCTGTCTTCGCAGACAGGTCCAGAAGCGCCCGAATGGCCTTGCCGGTGCCTTCGCGTGCGCGAAGCTCCATCACCTGACCCAAGAGGACGAGAGTCACAATGACGGCGGCCGCTTCAAAATAAACGCCAACATGACCGTCGGCATCGCGAAACCCATCCGGGAAAATGCCGGGGAGCAACACAGCCACCACACTGAATACCCAGGCCGACACAACACCCATGGCAATCAGAGAGAACATGTTGAGCTTCATCGTGCGGAAGGAATTCCAGCCGCGTTCGAGGAAGGGCCAGCCGCACCACAGAACGACAGGTGTACCGAGGATCAATTCGATCCAGAGCGTTGCCTGTTCACCGATGATTTCACGAATGCCGGGAAAGCCGATCAGCGGCCCCATTGTCAGCACAAGCAAGGGGAGGGTCAGAGCGGTGCCGACCCAGAATCGCCGCGTAAAGTCAACCCGTTCGGGATTGGGCCCATCCTCCACCATTACTGCCGATTCCAGCTCAAGACCCATGCCGCACAGCGGACAGGCCCCGGGCCGCGTCTGGCGTATTTCGGGGTGCATAGGACAAGTATAGATCACGCCCTGATATCCGGCCGGGACGGTATCGTATTTCCCGCCTTCCGCGGCGGCCGTGGTCGTTTCCGCTGTGGCGCATGCCGAATGATCATGACCGTCCTTGCTGGAGGGATCAGCGGTTTGGCTTTCGGTATGTCCGCTACAACATGCCTGTTCTTTTTCACCTGTCATGATTCACGTTCCTTCGCCGGGCACCGGAATTTCGATCAATCCGGCTATCTGAGTGTCATCCTGCAGCTTCCAGTCACTGGAAGGTCAAGCGAAAGAATTCATCGCTTGTCCTGCAAGCGGCGTGAACCTGTTACGTTTCCGGCTCCTGCCCTGAAAGGCTGTCCATGATCGGACAGTCCGGCCTGTGGTCGCCTTCACATGAATTGATCAGTCGCGAGAGAACGCGCCGCACATCCAGAAGTTCGTTCAATTTGCGGTCAACATCCTCGATATGCCGGACTGCGAGTTGCCGGACTTCGGCACTGGTGCGCTCATCATCGTCATAAAGTGACAGGAGTTTCCGGCATTCCGATAACGAAAACCCAAGTGATCGTGATCGTGCGAGGAAGGCAAGTTTGTGAACATCCGCTTCGGAAAAATGCCTGTAGCCATTGCCTTTTCTGGCCGGCGAAACCAGTCCGATTTCCTCGTAATAGCGAATTGTCTTCGCGGGCAGCCCGGAGGCTGCAGAGGCCTGTTTCACGTTCATGACGTGGCTCCGGCATTGCCTTTGCGCAGTTCACGTTTTTGCATCGACCGTTTCAGCACAATTGACTGCCAGATCAGGAAGGCTGCCGGGATTACGAGCAGAGTAAGCACTGTGGCACTTGTCATGCCGCCCACCATCGGCGCTGCGATCCTCCGCATCACTTCTGAACCCGTCCCGGAACCCAGCATGATCGGCAGCAGGCCCGCAATGATTACCGCTACCGTCATCATGATCGGGCGGACTCGCATCAAAGCCCCTTCTACCACCGCTTCCCGCAGATCCGCGACGGTGATTTCCCGGCCTTCACCGGCCGCAATTTCGTGCCGCTTTTTTAGCGCCTGCTCGAGATAGACAATCATGATCACGCCAATTTCAACGGCGACACCGGCAAGCGCAATAAAGCCCACGCCAACGGCAACAGACATGTTGTAGCCCAGGATATCAAGGAGCCAGAGCCCTCCCACAATCGAGAGCGGCAAGGTGCCCAGTATCAACAAAACCGGGACGATTCGCTTGAAGTTGAGGAATAGCAGAAGGACGATAATGGCCAGGGTCAGCGGCACAACAAGCGACAAACGCTGTTGCGCCCTCTGCATGAATTCATACTGGCCTGACCAGTTGATGGCATAGCCGGGCGGCAGGTCAATCTGATCAGCGACAGCTTCCTGAGCTGCCGCAACATAGCTCCCGATATCGACGCCTGATATATCAATATAAATCCACCCGTTAAGGCGCGCATTCTCGCTCCGGATCACGCCCGGACCGTCAGATATCGAAATGTCAGCGACCCGCCCCAGCGGGATTTCTGCTCCCGTTGGTGTGATCATCGGCAAGGCCCGGATTTCGTCGGGGGAGCCCCGGTAATCCCGCGGATAACGAAGGTTGACAGGGTAGCGTTCCAGTCCCTCGACGCTCTCGGTAATGGTCATGCCGCCGATCGCGGTTCTGACAAAATCATGCACATCGGCGATATTCAGACCGAAGCGGGCGGCGTCTCTGCGATTGACGTCGATATTGATGAAGCGCCCCCCCGTCACTCTCTCCGCATAGACCGATGCCGTACCCGGAACCTCGCCGATCACGTCTTCGATCTGCTGACCAATTTCCGCGATGATATCGAGATCGGGGCCAGACACTTTTATCCCGACAGGGGTCTTGATTCCGGTTGCCAGCATATCGATGCGATTCCGGATCGGCATGATCCAGACATTGGTCAAGCTGGGGACATCGATGAGCGCATCCAGTTCAGCGCGGATGTTGTCCATGGTTATACCGGGGCGCCACTCATCCCTTGGCCGGAGCTGGATCGTGGTCTCTATCATCGTCAAGGGAGCGGGGTCGGTCGCGGTTTCCGCACGACCGGCCTTACCATAAACGGTCAGGACTTCCGGAAGTGTCATGATGAGCTGATTGGTCTGCTGCAGGATTTCAGCGACTTCACTGACAGAGACACCCGGATAGGCGCTCGGCATATAGAGAAGATCGCCTTCATCAAGATCGGGCATGAACTCACTGCCCATGCGTGAGTAAGGAATATAGGCGCTTGCCAAGGCGATGGCGGCTACACCGATCATCAGCCAGGGATGTTTGAGAACGCCGCTTATAAACGGCCTGTACCCGGCAATCAGACCGCGATTGACCGGATTTTTGTGCTCGGGCATGATTTTTCCACGCACGAACCAGCCCATCAGGACGGGCACGAGCGTAATCGACAGGCCTGCTGCCGCCGCCATGGCGTAGGTTTTGGTATAGGCCAGAGGATGGAACATCCGGCCCTCCTGCGCTTCAAGCGCGAAGATCGGCACAAAACTGACCGTAATGATCAAGAGGGAGAAGAAAAGCGCGGGCCCTACCTCGCTTGCGGCTTCCGTGACGATTCGCCACCGGTTTTCCTTTGTCAGCGGTTCCCGCTCGATGTGCTTGTGGAGATTTTCAATCATAACGATGGCGGCATCAACCATGGCTCCGATGGCGATGGCGATTCCGCCGAGAGACATGATATTGGCGTTGATGCCCTGCATGTGCATGACGATGAAGGCCGCCAGAATGCCCACCGGCAAACTGAAGAGTACGACAAGCGACGAGCGAAAGTGGAAAAGAAAGAGCGCGCAGACAAAGATGACGATCAAAAACTCCTCGAACAATTTTTCTTTCAATGAATTAACAGCACGCTCAATCAAACCTGCCCGATTATAGGTCACGACGATTTCAACGCCCTCTGGCAGCGAGGCCTGCAGTTCCTGAAGACGTTGCTCGACGCGCCCGATCGTGGCCATGGCATTTTCGCCATAACGCATGATGACGACACCACCGACAGCTTCACCCTCGCCATTGAGCTCCCCGACACCGCGCCTCAGCTCGGGCCCGATCCGGATTTCAGCGATGTCTTCCAGCAGGATGGGCGTACCGTTTTCATTGAGGCCCACGGGGATGGCGCGCAAATCGTCCTCGCCCTGAATATAGCCCGATGCACGGACCATATATTCGGCTTCGGCCATTTCGATTACGCGCCCGCCGGTTTCCTGGTTGCCGCGCTGGATGGCCGTCCGCACATGCGAAAGAGGAATACCGTAAGCGCGCAAACGATCCGGGTCAGCGATGACTTGATACTGGCGCACCATGCCACCGATCGTGGCAACTTCCGAAACCCCCTCAATCGTCTGCAATTCATAGCGCAGGAACCAGTCCTGTATGCTTCTCAATTGTGAGAGGTCATGCTGTCCGGTCCGGTCAATGAGTGCGTATTGATAGATCCAGCCGACACCTGTCGCATCAGGGCCGAGGGCCGAAGAGGCCTCTTCGGGAAGGGTGGGAGCAACCTGACTCAGATACTCCAAAACGCGTGAGCGGGCCCAATACAGGTCGGTCCCGTCCTCGAAGATCACATAGACATAGCTGTCATTGAAAAAGGAATAGCCCCGAACCGTCACAGCGCCGGGCACTGCCAGCATTGCCGTCGTCAAGGGATAGGTCACCTGATCCTCGACCACTTGCGGTGTCTGGCCCGGGTAGGTCGTCTTGATGATGACCTGAACATCGGAGAGATCAGGGATGGCATCCAGCGGTGTGCGGGAAAGTGACCAGATACCGCCGGCAGTCAAAAACAGGGCAAGCAGTATCACGATCAGACGGTTTGAAATCGACCAGCGGATGATTGAGGTAATCATTGGTCCTCACCGTCATCAGAGGCGGACCCGGGTTGAGGCTCCTCTTCCCCTGGGCCGGCCCTATCGTCAGGGTCACCCTGATGAGATTCCAGAGAATCAATCGCACTGATGCGCCAGTTACCGCCGTCTTCGATCAATGAGAACTGAACCCGGTCACCGGCCGTGATTCCATCAAGCGATAGGCCCTCGATGGTTAAAAAGGACATGGTCATGGCTGGCCAGCTGAGCGCCGCAATGGGGTCGTGCGTAATATCGATCATACCGTGACCGGCCATCAGGGAATTGACAATGCCGGTGCCTTCGACGGGGACGGATGCCAGGGATGGGTCCGTTTGATGGCCTGAGCCGCCAATTTCACCGGGCGGGCTCATCCGCAACATAACGCCTTGCAGGCTGGCTTCGGAGTCGATCAGGAACTGGCTGGACACAACCACCAGCTCACCCTCAACGAGACCGGAGAGTATCTCCACCATGCCGCCAGATTCGCCCCCAGTGACGATCCGCGCCGGCCGGAAGCGACCGTCGCCGTCATAAATGATGACCCGTTCTGACTGCCCCGTTCGTATTACCGCCTCCCTCGGCACCATCAGGACATTCGTCCTTGGATCGGCTTCGATCACGGCATTGACATATGCGCCGGGCCGCAAGCCAAGATCCGCATTTTCCAGACGGATTCTGACCGGAATTGTGAGGCTTTGAGGATCTACCGCCGGGTAGACATATTCGACCTGCCCTGTCCATTCGCGGCCCGGCTGCGCGCTGGTTGAAATACGAACCACATTGCCGGGTTCGATCTGTGCGATGCGGTCTTCGAATACATCGGTGATCACCCAGATTTCAGAGAGATCGGCGATGGTCATGACCGGGTCGCCTGGTCTGACAAACGCCCCCTCCCTGACGGACAATTCTGTAACGATACCGGCCTGCGGTGCGATTACGCCTGTCAGGGCCGCTGCCGTTCCGCGGCGGGCGAGCGCCTGTACCTGGCCGCGCGTCATGCCGAGCGCCTGCAGGCGCGCTACCGAAGCATCGATCATGGCCTGCCGTCCGGTTCTGACGGCTTGCAGATACTCGCTTTGCGCGGTTGCGATGCCAGGGGCATAGAGTGAAAACAGCAAGCTGCCAGCTTCAACCTCGTCGCCGACTGCCGCCACCGGAAGACGTTCAATCCAGCCTTCTGAACGAACATCGACAACCGATGTCAGCTCGTCCACCAATCTCACATACCCGACCGCGTTTACGGTCTGCGAAAATGCCTGGCGATGCACCCGGGCCGTTCGCACGCCGATATTGTTGATGACCGATGGATTGATCCGGACATAAGTGTCATTGTCTGCCGAGTCCCCGTCCTCATAGACAGGGATCAGCTCCATACCCATTGGAGAGAGGCCGGGTTCATCGCGGCGATAGCCCGGATCCATTGGCGCCACCCAGTAGAGGATCCGTGGCTCATTACCGGGGCTGGATTCGCTGCCCGAAAGGGTTTGTTCTCCGCCCAAGCCCAACATGATGGCAAGCCCGGCTCCGCCAAGCGCCCCCAACAGGACCAGAAGTGCGGCGTACACAATCCAGGACCGGTTCATCAGAAATCTCCCGCAAGAAAGAGAAGGCGTGCCTGCGTCTGAAGGGCATTGACCTCAACCCGTAAAATCGTGAGTTCAGCATCCAGTAATGCCAATTCGGACCGAACCAATTCGGAGAAATCGGCACTCTCGTTCTGGTAAGCCAGAAGAACAGATTCTGCTGTCTCCCGAGCTCTGGGTATGACAATATCCTCATAGAGACGGGCGCTTTGTGCCAACCGGTCAAGCTGAGCCAGCTCCCGCTCCAACCGGCGTGCCATATCCAGCAGCGCGGCGTCTCTTTCCAGTTCTGCCGCCCTGCGAAGGTCACGCTCCGACGCGACAGTCTCGTTTTGCCGCTCGCGGCTGAAGAGTGGAATTTGCAGGCTGACGCTGACCGTCGCCAGATCCGAGCGGCTTCCGCGCAAGCCATAACCGGCCTCGACACCCCAGGCCGGGCGATATTCTTGCAAAGCCAGTTCAACACCCAGCGCCCGGGCATCAATCCGTGCATTGAATGACTGAATCAGCGGATGAACCGAAAGACGGTCCAGAGCCTCATTGCGTTCCGGGACGGCGGGCAAGGATGGTATCACATCTGGAAAAGGCCGGTTGGCGGCTTCAAACGAAATGTATCTCGCCAGATCCGCAATCGTCAGATCCCGGTCGCGCTGGATGTCGATCAGACGAGCCTCCATAATGCTGTGTTCCAGATTGACCCTGGTCACGCCATGGCTGCTATTGCGGCCTACCGAATAAGCAGACAGGGCGACATCGCCCAGATCTTCCACGACGGCGAGACGTTCACGCATCAGATCTGCAGAGCGATCCAGATAAAATATTTCAAGCCAGGCCTCCCGCACGGCCAGAACAATCTGGCGGTCGTTCAGTTCCTGGCCGGCCCGCATGGCACGGGCTTCGGCAGATCTTTGCTGACGCGTCAGCGTGCGCGTTTCGCCCCGCGGAAACATTTGACGTACGCCAATACGGGCCTGCGTCATGGGATCCCGGTTTGGATCAAGGTCTGAAAGCGGGACGTTGGCGAAACCCGCGGTAATGACGGGATCCGCCAGGGTGTCAGCGGCGGCACCCTGGTGTTCCAGCGCAGTGGCGCGTGCGCTGAACACGGAAGATGACGGCTCGTCTGAATGTTGCGCAATCAGTACTGCTTCGGGCAGCGTCAAGGGTTGGCCAGACCGGGCTGGATCCGCAGCAAAAAGGGCCAAAATGGCCAGAAACGGGATGTGCATACGCTCTCTCCATGCATTATAACGATAAAACTGCCAATTGGCAGAAACCGCTAGAGGCGTGGAGGCCGTTTCGGCGTGTCTGTTCGCACGGTCAGTGGAAGGGTCCCAGCTGGAACCCTGACGAGATCAGTGGCCAACAAAAGACAGGGCGACACGCTGGTGATGATCAGGCCGTGTCCTGATGCGGAAACCGGAGTGGCACATTCAGGCATGTCGCAATTGGCGCAACAGTTTCCTGTTTCATCAACCGTGCCGGATTGCGATAGCTGATTGATGTCCTGCTTCGCCATTTCGTGGCGGCAGTCATCCATGCTTTCCAATTGAAAGCGGGCATTATTATCGGTGATGTGGACATCGGCGGATGCGTTCACCGGAATGACAAGCAGGCCTGCAAGGAAGACCAGCCTTAAAAAGCCAGATACTGTTATAAATTGTATCAAGGTGCTGACTGACATCGCGGAATTTTTATCTGCCCTTCTTTGCCGATCTCTGCGGGCCGAAAACGGAAAACCCTCATTCGGTGCGTGTTCATCCCCTTCACAAGGACGTCAGGCATTTGTGGATGTCAATAGGACTCATTGCGGTCCGGGAAGGGAATGGCGGTGCCGAAGTCCGGATACTTGTACAATTCTTCATGTAAAGAATGCCTGCCTGCACAGATTCACCGGTGGTCAAAAAGCAGAGAGCCCTGGCCGCCATACAGGAGATATGGCGGGTAGCTGGGTCTTATGCCGATGTCAGCGTTTCTATAATCGGACACTCCGGGACATTGTCGCCGGAACATTTGGCTGCCGCTGTTTCAAGCACCTGCCTCATTTTTTCAAGATCGGCCAGTTTGGCGCGTATGCCGGCCAGATGGCGTTCGGTACGGCCCTTGACTTCTGCACAAGTCTGACGGCCTCCCTCAACGAGTTCAAGCAGGCCTCTGATGTCATGAATGGAGAAGCCAAGTTCGCGTGCGCGAAGAATGAATCGCAGACGGATTGCATGGCGGTCATCATAAATCCGGTACCCAGACGCTGTTCGCGGGGGCTCCGGGAGCATTGCGATTTTCTCGTAATACCGGATCGTCTCGATGTTACAGCCTGTTGCGCGCGCCAACTGCCCGCGCGTCAGGACAGTCACACCCTCGTGATCGGTCATGACGTGTTTTCCTCTTGAGCCTGTAGGTACTACAGGCCTTACACATATCACCACTCAATTACGAGAGGTGTAGAGTATGAGCCATGCAAAAAGTGGACCCGGAAGCCTGGCAGCGGATCATCCTGCCCGAAAGAGCTGGATCGCGGCGGGCGGCGTACTCGGCGCACTTCTGGCTTCGGCCTGCTGTATTGGGCCGCTGGTCCTGCTGACGCTTGGCATTTCGGGCGCGTGGATCAGCAATCTGACAGCGCTGGAACCATACAAGCCGATCTTTGCCGTAATTGCGCTCGGCTTTATCGCGGCAGGATTCTGGCATGTATATTTCCGGAAAGCTGCCGTGTGCGAGCCCGGCTCTTATTGCGCGCGACCATCGTCATCACGGATCACCAAGACCGCGCTGTGGGCCTCCCTCATTCTGGTTCTTTCGGCCCTCACCATCGACTGGTGGGCACCATTATTCTATTGATATCAATGACTAACCCAAAGGAGACTTCCATGAAGAAATATCTTGCCCTGGCCCTGTTCGGGCTGATCGTTCTGGCCCCGATTGTCATCTTCCCTGCCGCGGCACAATCCACTGCGGCCGAAGAAACGGTCACCTTCACCGTCACGAACATGACGTGTGCCCTTTGCCCTGTGACAGTGAAGCGAGCCATGGAGAGCGTCGATGGCGTCCGCTCTGTCGAAATCGATTTTGAAGCCAAAACCGCAACCGTCTTCTTCGATCCGCAAGTCGCCACACCGGAGCAAATCGCTTCTGCATCTGCCAATGCAGGCTATCCGGCCTCTGTCAGAGGTTGAAAAGCTCCGATACTTGCTGGCCTTTGACTGGCACCGCCGGGATCAGCACGGTCACTGTGATGCCGGGTTCCACAAAGAGCTTCTCCGGGGAGGGGCATACCGTAACGCTGGACTGGTCCAATGCTGTGCCGTGGTTTTCACCGCATCGACGTCAACACCGTCTGACGTTGGCGAGTACACTTGACGAGACCGCATGCGACGGGCGCAAAAGTGCGGTTCCGGTCCTGAAGAACCGACCCAATACGATGAATAAGAGACACGCATGAGTGGCGCATATGACTACGACCTGATCGTGATCGGCGCCGGATCGGCCGGGTTTTCGGCCGCTATCACTGCCGCCGAGGGGGGCAAGCGCGTCGCCTTGATCGGTCATGGCATTATCGGCGGGACTTGCGTGAATGTGGGGTGTGTGCCCTCCAAGACCATGATCCGCGCCGCCGAGGCGCTTCATGGCGCGCGGGCTGCGCATCGGTTTTCCGGTTTGCAGGGCGCAGCGCAGGTCACCGACTGGGCGGCGCTGGTGGCAGGCAAGGATGATCTTGTCGCGACCTTGCGGCAGAAGAAATATGCCGATCTGCTGCGGGGCTATGAGACCATTACCTATATCAACGACGGTCCTGCGCGGCTGGTGAATGGCGGTGTCGAGGCTGGTGGGCGAAAAATAGCTGCACCCAAGACCATCATTGCCACGGGCGGCCGGCCTGCGGTTCCGGATATCGTGGGGATTGATGCGGTGCCGGCGCTGGACAGCGCACAATTGCTGGACCTCGATGCCCTGCCCGAAAGCCTCATCTTCCTTGGCGGTGGCTATATCGGTGTGGAACTGGCACAGATGATGTCGCGCATGGGCGTCGCGGTGACAATCGTCTGCCGCTCGCAGCTTCTGCCCCGGACGGAACCGGATGTGGGGATGGCGCTGGCCGATGTGCTGCGCGCCGAAGGCGTGACGATCCTGTCCGGCGTGACCTACGGGGCAGCGCGGGCCGAGAGCGGCCGCGCGATCCTGACGGTGATTCAGAACAGCGAAATTCGGGATCTGACGGCGGATCATATCGTTCTGACCACCGGGCGCACGCCGAATACCGAAGGTTTGGGGCTGGCGGGTATGGGTGTCGAAACCGATGCGCTCGGCGCGATCAAGGTCGGCTGTGACATGGCCACCACCCGGCCCGGCATCTATGCGGCAGGCGATGTGACCGACCGTGACCAGTTTGTCTACATGGCGGCCTATGGAGCAAAGCTGGCCGCGCGCAACGCGGTTCTGGGCGGTGCGGAGCGCTATGACAACGCCGCCATGCCGTGGGTCGTGTTCAGCGATCCGCAGGTGGCGGGCGCGGGGCTGACCGAAGCGCAAGCACGCGAGGCCGGGCACGAAGTCAAAACCAGCGTGATCAGCCTGAACAACGTGCCCCGCGCACTTGCCGCGCGCGACACGCGGGGCCTGATCAAGCTGGTGGCGGATGTAAAAACCGACCGGCTGCTCGGCGGCGTGATCGTGGCGCCCGAGGGCGCGGACAGCGTGCAGACACTGGTCATGGCGCTGAAGTCCGGGATGACCACCAAGGCTCTCGGCGAGACGATCTTTCCCTATCTCACCACGGTGGAGGGGCTGAAGCTCGCCGCCCAGACCTTTGACAAGGACGTGGCGACACTGTCTTGCTGCGCAGGATAGATGTGTGTCACGAAATGGTTTTCGCTGGTTCGAAAGACTTTTGCCTGCCAACCAAATCGGCGCATGCTGTATATTTGGAGCCTGTTTCACGCTTGTTTGGCGCCATCCTTGATGAACGCTTCAGCCTAAGATGTCGCGCGCTGAATCAATCCATGCTCTCTTCCGATCAGGACCATCGTATCATACACTTCGCTTGGGTGATCCGAATGTAATCCTGACTGCAAAGATAAATAATCCTCGAGTTCAAAGGCATCGACAAATCCCATTGCCCATCGCCCGAAAGTCCGGATCGCGACAGGCTGGTCGATCAAAACTTCCAGCCGGTCATGACGGGAGTCGGTGCCTATTCTTTTATAACAGCTGTTTACGTTTTCAAAGGATCCTTCGAGGACCTGGAAAAACCGGCCCCGATCATATACCAGGAGGCCGGTGATCTTATCACGTAGATTGTTTCGAGCGCTTACGCTC
>PFFX01000138.1:0-403 GCA_002783385.1 Rhodobacterales bacterium CG15_BIG_FIL_POST_REV_8_21_14_020_59_13
AGAAGACCAGCACGCGCGCGTTCCCGGCATCGGTCATCACCTGCACCGAGCGCTCGGCCGACATCAGCAAGCCCATGATGGGATTGCCGCCCAGGATCAGCGTCTCCGAGGCGACCAGGCCAAGCCCGAGCGCCACGTACACATTGCGCGACACCGCCGCGACGAGGATCGCCAGCACCGGCGGCAACAGGGTCAGGATTTCCAGGACACGCCCCCTTCAAGTCAGCGTTTCAGCTCTCAACTGCCAGCCTCGCCCAGACCGGCGCCTCCTGGCAAGCCACCTCGCCTGCACATTCTGCAGCGCGCCCGGTTCGCATGTTTCACGGGCAGCCCCTGGGCACAGCCCGGATTGTTTGGCGTCCGGGGCGCGTTCATGCTTAACTTCTTCCCAACAAAAGATAAA
>PFFX01000138.1:523-2316 GCA_002783385.1 Rhodobacterales bacterium CG15_BIG_FIL_POST_REV_8_21_14_020_59_13
CTTCACGAAACCGGAGGTGACAGAGCCGGAGATCATTGAACCGGAAACCATCCGCGAAGGCGGTCTGATTCCGCGCCATCTAGAAGGCCGCGAGATTACCCGCGCAGCCCTGCTGCTCCCCTTCAGCCATCCAAATGCCTCTGCGCGCAATGAAGCCGCAAACCTTCTGCAAGCCGCCGAGCTGGCCTTGTTCGAACATGGTGCGGATACGCTGATCCTGATGCCGAAAGACACGGGCGGAACCAATGAAGGTGCCCGTCAGGCCGCACAGGCGGCGATTGATGACGGGGCCGAAATCATCCTCGGACCCTTGTTCGGCGCGGCCGCCACCGCTGCTGGAGACGTGGCCCGGCGTTATGATGTGCCGGTCCTGGCCTTTTCAACTGACACTTCCATCGCCGGAAATGGCGTTTACCTTCTAAGCCTGCCCCCCGAACAGGAAGTCGCCCGGATCACCGGATATGTGTCGCTTCTCGGCGTTCAACGCTTTGCCTTCATCGGTCCGGGCGGAGCCTATGGCAGTGCTGTGCGCAATGCTCTCGAAGAAACTGCCGCTCTGAATGGCGGATCTCTGGTCGCCGAGGAAACCTATGTCGGCGGTGTTGAGGCCATGACCTCCGCGGCCCGTCGTCTGTCCCAACTGGGCTTTACCAGCCTTCAGGCGAGGGATGCCATGATGTTCAATTCCAGCGAGTGGGTGCCATCGGCCAACGCGCCCTTCCAGGCTGTAATGCTGCCGGAAGGTGGCACACGCCTGCGGACGCTGGGACCGCTTCTGCCCTATTACGAGATTGATCCGCTGATCGTGCGCTTTCTGGGAACCGGCCTGTGGAACAACGAAGAGACGCGGCGCGAACCGGTTCTGCATGGCGGCTGGTTTGCCGGCCCGGATGCCGAGGCCCATGAGGCGTTCGCCACGCGCTATCAATCCGCATTTGGTGATGAGCCTTCGCGCATTGCCAGCCACGCCTATGATGCGGTTCTGCTGGCGGTCTTTTTCGCCAATGAAGGAGAGGTCAGCCGTGCGGCGCTGGAAGATCCGGAGGGCTTTTACGGGGCAGACGGCCTGTTCCGTTTCCGGGCTGATGGCCAGATTGAGCGGGGTCTGGCCGTTTATGAGGTCCGCCGTGATGGCTTCCGGGTGATCGACCCGGCACCGCGCAGCTTTGATCCCGCCGTCTTTTAAGGGCAGAGCGCCGAGGCCAGACCATCGGCCAGCAAGCGGCCCTCCTCCGTAAAGCGGAGTCGCGGACCTTCCTTCGTGAGCCAGCCTTGCGCCTTGTAGCGCGCGGTTTCGTCTTGACCGGCAGTCAGGCCGGTGGCCTGTTCCAGCTTTTCAAGGTCAAGACCGGTATCAATCCGCAATCCCATCAGGATGCGCTCCCGGACCTCGTCAAGGGCCGAAAGGGTATCGCTTCTTGATCCCGTGCCGGTCTCCGAAACCCGGCGGATATAGTCTGCCGGACGCAGCGCCGTATCGGTTGCCAACCGCCCGCCCTTCGCATGCGATCCGATCCGGCCGTGCGCACCCGGCCCGATGCCGATCCAGTCCGCCCCCTCCCAGTATAGCCGATTATGACGCGATGCCGCGCCTGGCCGGGCGTGGTTGGAAATTTCGTAAGGCAGAAAACCGGCTTTCCGGCAAAGCCATTGTGTCATCCGGTAGAGGCGCTCGCCGAGTTCATCGCCGGGTGGCTTGATCTCGCCACGTTCAACACGCCGGGCAAAGGCCGTGCCCGGTTCAATGGTGAGCTGGTAAAGCGACAGATGCGAAACGCCCATTGCCAGGGCGT
>PFFX01000138.1:2362-26012 GCA_002783385.1 Rhodobacterales bacterium CG15_BIG_FIL_POST_REV_8_21_14_020_59_13
TCTGTCCGTCGCGGGCATAGATGAGATCAATGGAAATGCGCTCAAAAAGGGAGAGTGCCGTCTCCAGTGCCGTCCGGCTGGCCGCGCCATCATGGTCACGGCCAAGCGCTTTCAAGGCATCATCGTCAAAACTCTGCACCCCCAGCGACAGCCGATTGATACCGGCATCCCGAAACCCCCTGAACCCCGCGGCATCATTCGGATTGGCTTCGAGGCCGATCTCGATCTCGCGCTCGAAACCGAAACGGCTTTCCGCCGCCTTGAGGAGACGCCCGATCTGCACCGGCTGGAGCAGGGATGGTGTGCCACCGCCAAAATGAATGGAAGTGAGCTTTCTGCCCGGCAATTCTTTGGCCCAATAGGCCAAATCCGCCAGCAGCGCGCCGAACAGAGCGGAATCATCGCCGCGCGCCCGATACACATTGAAATCACAATAAGGACAGATCCGTGCACAATACGGCCAGTGAATATAAAGACCCAGCGGGGTGTCAGGCATTGCCGAACTCGGCTTCAATCAGACGGGACAAAGCCCTTGCCCGGTGACTGAGCATAGCTTTTTCTGCAGAACTCATTTCAGCAAACACGCGATTGTCTCCTTCCGGTTGGAATACCGGATCATAACCAAATCCGCCCCCGCCCCGCGGCGGCCAGACCATTTTTCCCTCAACGCGGCCTTCATAGACGCGGTCCGCTTCGCCGGGAATCACCAGCGCCAGAACGCAGACAAAGGCCGCACTGCGATCGTTGCTGCCGCTTGCCGTCAACTCTGCCTCGATGCGTTGCATGGCGCGGCCGAAATCACGCGGTTCTCCTGCCCAGCGCGCAGAATGGATACCCGGCTGCCCGTCGAGCGCATTGACGCATAAACCGGAATCATCCGCCAGGGCCGGCAGGCCTGTGGCCAGGCTCGCGGCGCGGGCTTTCAGGAGCGCATTACCCGTGAATGCCGCTTCGGTTTCTTCCGGTTCAGGAAGGGAAAAATCTGCAGCGGACTGCAATTTCACACCAAAAGGCACCAGCAATTCCCCTATCTCCTTGATTTTCCCCTGGTTGCGGGAAGCCAGAACCCATGAATTCATATCTGACATCGGCCGATTTTACCTCGTTATTTATCGCATTTCGGAAAATTAATATCGAAAAACGATATTTTTTGCTTGCAGCCGTCAGATTTTATGTTTATCGATAAATCCATGGACGGCGAAATGATCGTCCGGATAACAAAACAAAAGCCTTTGGTCGATTGAAACGAAACAGTGGAGTATGAAAATGGTCAGGTCCGAAAACACTGCAGTCCGCAGCATTCTTGCGGTTGCAATCAATGCGTTCCTCGTCATCGTGGTTGGTGCCGGCGTTGTTGCCGCTCTGGCTCCGGCGATTGCATGAGCGTAAAACGGTTCCGGCGGTAGCGTGACGCGCCGCCGGAAACCCAGAAGGGGGCGAGAGGACATGGAGGCGACGAAACCGGGTCCGATGATCAGGGGGCTGAAATGGCTTCTGGATATCATCTGGTATCTCTTGTGGGCGGTGCTCACCGTCAGTGCTGTTACCGTTCTTTTCGCCACACTCCTGTTCGGAGCCCAGCTGTTTGGCTGGTTACCGGCGGGCGTCGCCACTTCGCTGATGGGAGCGGTGGACCGGATTATCATGCTGCCCCTGGTTGTGGCGGAAATCTTGACGCTTCTGGCGATTGTGCATCGTTTGAGGCTGATCGTCTGGACCCTTATTTCAGGCGATCCATTCGTACCTGAAAATGCGGGACATCTGCGGATCATCGCGATTGCGATCGGGATCTACCAGATCGTCCGCTACGCTGCTCAGGGACTGGTCGCGATCTCGCTGGCCGTCTTCGGGTTCCGGATCGGAGGCGTTGAGCTCACGCATTTCGATCTCAATCTCGGGCCGTGGTTCGCCGTGGCTGCGCTTCTGGTGTTGTCGGAGGTCCTCCGTGAAGGGGCCCGGATGCGCCAGGAACAGAAATTGACGATTTAGGGAGGCGCGGGAACATGCCCATTCGCGTCACCCTCGACAGGATGCTTCTCGAGCGCCGCATGTCTCTGACAGAGCTGTGCGACCGGGTCGGCATCACCATGGCAAACCTGTCCATCCTAAAGACAGGCAAGGCCAAAGCCGTAAGATTTTCGACGCTGGAAGCGTTGTGCAAGGAGCTGGACTGCCAGCCCGGCGACCTTCTGCGCTTTGATGAGGATGAGGACAGAACCGGCAGCGACGCCTGATCTGTTCCACAATAGCCCCCGGCGGATTTTCCACCGGACGGTGAAGAAGCAGCGGGAGCGGGCCTGATTGGCATACGCCCCTTCCCAAGAGCGCCGATCGGGCCTTTTTCAGCCCCCCAGCGCGCTCCCGCTGCTTCTCTTTTTTCTTATAATACAGATTTCTGGATTTCGCCTAGCTCGGAAATGCCTTTGTGCGCCAGCTCGAAGAGTCTGTTGAAGTCTTCCTGTGGCAGAGGGCGGTCCTCGGCCGTGGCCTGGATTTCGACAATGCCGCCCGCTGTAGTCATCACGAAATTCGCATCGGTTTCAGCCTGGCTGTCTTCTTCATATTCCAGATCGAGGCGCGCTGCGCCGCCGACCATGCCGCAGGACACCGCCGCAAGCTGGTCATAGACCGGGTCGGATTTCAGAACCCCTTCCTCAACCAGCCAGCCCATAGCCAGCTTCAAGGACACCCACGCGCCGGTGATCGCTGCTGTACGGGTGCCGCCATCGGCCTGTATCACATCGCAATCCAGCGTGACCTGCCGCTCTCCCAGCGCCTTCAAGTCTATCACCGCGCGCAGGGACCGCCCGATGAGGCGCTGGATTTCCTGGGTCCGGCCGGATTGTTTTCCGGCAGCGGCTTCCCGGCGGCCGCGCGTATGCGTGGCGCGCGGCAGCATGCCGTATTCTGCCGTCACCCAGCCCTTGCCGGAATTGCGCATCCAGGGCGGCACATTGTCTTCGACGCTGGCCGTGCACAAGACGTGTGTATTGCCACATTTGATCAGGCAGGAGCCTTCCGCATAGGGCGAAACACCGGTTTCGATGTTCACCTCGCGCAGGGCATCAAGGGCGCGTCCATAGGGTCTCATTGTATTATCTCCATTCGGGGTTGCGCCCCGTCTAGCGGCGGGCCGGGGCAGCGTAAACCGGTGATCACCGCTTTGACGGATTGAATGGCAAAGCTGCATGTCCTAACTGGAAGGCGACATGACCACCGGCAACCCGAATATGCCCAGCCTGACCGACCTGGATGAGCGTTCGCGGCAGATTTTCCGCGAGATCGTGGACACCTATCTGGCGACGGGCGATCCGGTCGGATCCCGCACCCTGTCGCGGCGCGAAGGAGTGGGCCTCTCACCGGCCTCGATCCGCAACACCATGTCGGATCTGGCAGCGATCGGGCTCCTGACAGCACCTCATCAAAGCGCAGGGCGGATGCCCACCCATGCGGGGCTGCGCCTCTTTGTCGACGGACTGTTGCAGGTCGGTGAACCCTCATCGGAGGACCGGCAGGCTATTGAATCGTGTGTCGCCCCGACCTCTGCAAAAGTCTCGGACGTTCTTTCCGAGGCCTCGTCCATGCTTGCCGGGCTGGCGGGCGGGGCGGGGTTGGTGACAACACCGTCGCGTGAAACGGCGCTGAAGCATGTCGAATTCGTACCGGTCAGCGCCTATGAGACGCTTGCCATTCTGGTGTCCGAGGACGGGTCGGTTGAAAATCGCATGATGGTGGCGCCGCCCGGCCTGCCGGCATCGGCCATGGTCGAGGCCGGAAACTATCTTTCCGCGCGGCTCAAGGGCCGGTCCCTCAAACAGGCCGCTGAGGAAATCCGCGCCGAACTCAAGGACCGCCGGGCCTCTCTCGATGCCGCAGCCAGCGCGCTGGTGGAACAGGGTCTGGCGAGCTGGTCTGGCGGAGAAGAGCGCGCCCTCATCATTCGCGGCCAGTCCCAGCTGCTCGACAATGTCGCCGCGGCCGAAGATCTTGAACGTATCCGCATGCTGTTTGACGAGATTGAACGCAAGGAAGGCCTGATCGCCTTGCTGGACAAGGCGCGGAACGCAGATGGTGTACGTCTTTTCATCGGCGCGGAGAACCCGCTTTTCTCCCTGTCGGGTTCAAGTGTGATTGTCGCTCCCTATATGGATTCAGAGCGGCGCATTATCGGGGCACTGGGGGTGATCGGACCGACGCGTCTGAATTATGCCCGGGTGATCCCCATGGTCGATTATACGGCCCGCGTAGTCGGGCGATTGCTGGACAAATCCCGCAGCTAGACGGGTCAAGAGGATAAAATGGCTGAGAAAAACGACGATCAACCCATAGAAGACCGGATCGAGGAAATCGAGGCGGCAGAAGCCGAAGCGCTGGCCGAAGCTGAAGCGGAAGAGGCCGCAATGGCAGAGGATGAGGGTGAAGCGCCCTCGCCGGAGGCCGCGATCCGTGCCCTGCAGGCCGAGCTGGAGGACACGCGTGACCGCTTGTTGCGCGCCGCAGCAGAGGTTCAAAATGCACGCCGACGCGCTGAAAAAGAGGTCAAGGATGCCCGGCAATATGCCATTTCCGGGTTTGCAGGCGACATTCTGAATGTCGCGGACAATCTTTCCCGCGCGCTTCATGTCGCCCAGTCTGAATCGCTCGAGGGTCCGGCCAAGACACTCGTTGATGGCGTGGCGCTAACAGAAAAAACCCTGCTTTCCACGCTGGAGCGCCATGGTGTAAAGCGCGTGGAGCCAGAACCCGGCGATCCCTTTGATCCCAACCACCATCAGGCCACCACCCAGATTCCTTCCGAGCACAAGACTGGCACTATCGCGGCCAGTTTTGCCCCTGGCTATGTCATCGGCGGCCGCACCTTGCGCGCTGCCATGGTAGCGGTTTCCGCAGGTCAGCCGGCCTCAAAAGAAGGCGGTAGATCCGACACGCCTCAGGGTGACACGGCAGGACCCGGTTCCGGCGTCGACGTGAAAGCCTGACCGCATGAGTTGATTCCAGCCCGGAATTGTCCTCCTCTGTTCACCTGATCAGGGGAGGATTGGGCATGGAATTTCTGATTGCGGCGGCGAATACGCCCGCCAGCTTTGATGCGGCCGCGGCCACCGAAGCCTATATCGCTACAATGGATGCCGCCGCGCGCGCGCGATCGGATGCCTATTTCGAAGGCGGGTATTGGCTGATCCTGGTCAATCTGCTTGCCGGTCTCGCCATGGCGGGATTGCTTTTGCAAACCGGCTTTTCAAAAAGCCTGAGGGACCGGGTTCAAGGGCTCGTCAAATCAAAATCGCTGACCGTTGCCTTCTATGCGGCGATCTATACCATTGCGACCACGCTCATCCTTTTTCCGCTAACGCTCTGGCAGGGGTATTTCCGTGAGCACGCTTACGGCCTGTCGACGATGACGCTCGGCGGCTGGCTGAACGAACAGGCCATCGGGCTTGTCACCGGCGTCATCATGGCGGCGATCTTTCTGACCATCTTCTATGTCGTGTTGCGGATTGCCAAACGCGCCTGGTGGCTCTGGGGCGCGGCAGTCTCCGTCATCCTGCTCGCTGTCGCGATCTTTATTGCGCCTGTCTATCTTGATCCGCTTTTCAACGATTATGAGCCGATGGAAGACAGCGAATTGCGTGATGATATTCTTGCGCTCGCCCAAGCCAACGGTATTCCGGCCGATAATGTTTATGTCTTTGATGTCTCGCGCCAGTCCAACCGCATTACCGCCAATGTGAACGGCCTCTTTGGCACAACAAGGATCGCCTTGTCGGATACGCTGATCGAGAACACGGACCCGGATGAAGTTCTGGCTGTTATGGGACATGAGATGGGCCATTACGCGCTCAATCACCTCTGGGAGATGTTCATCATCTTTGCGCTCGTTCTGGCCATCGGGTTTGCCTTCACCGACCGGCTCTTCGCCTTCCTGAATGCACGGTTCGGCAATAAATGGGGTGTGTCCGGTATCTCCGACATTGCCGGTCTGCCGCTGCTGGCGGCCTGCCTGTCGGTCTATTTTTTCCTCGCCACACCGATTTTCAATACGGTGATCCGGACCAATGAAGCCGAAGCTGACCTCTTTGGTCTCAATGCGGCGCGCGAACCGGACGGCTTTGCGACCGCCGCGTTGCGGCTGGCCTCCTATCGCAAGATCGATCCCGGCGCTCTGGAAGAATTTGTCTTTTTCGACCATCCCTCAGGCCGTGCCCGTATTGCCATGTCGATGCATTGGAAGGCCGGGCAGCTGGCTCTGGGGGCGGAGGATCAGTCCCCGGAACTGCGGCTCGACCGCGCCGGTACCATATCCGCCGCTCTGGTGAGTGATCGGGAAAACGAGTGAGACTGGCCGCCTCGCCACGACTGCGCTGCTGGTGTTTTTGACATTGACGTGACCTGCTGATCACGTCCGGACGAACTTCCGTCAGGCGCTGTGACAGGAAAGTGTGTCGCCAAGCAGACGGGGTTTTGCCATGGTCGCGTCAACATGAACACAGGAGCTGGCATGCTACCGAACTGGGCGATTGATACGCTTTCTATCCTGACACAACTCTTCATCTTCGCGCTGGGGGCGGCGGCCCTTGTCGTGGCCATCTTCTTCATCATTGACATCAGTCAGACGCGCGATGCCATCCGCCGCAATTATCCTGTGGTGGGTCGGTTCCGGGGGCTGTTCACCACGCTGGGTGAATTTTTCCGTCAGTATTTCTTTGCCATGGACCGGGAGGAATTACCCTTCAACCGGGCCGAGCGCGAATGGGTTTATCGCTCATCAAAAGGCGAAGGCGGAACGATCGCCTTTGGCTCGACCAAGGCGCTTACGCCGGTCGGCACCGCCATATTCGTCAATTCTCCCTATCCTGGACTGGAGGGAGATACCGCCCACACCGAATGTCTGAAGATCGGTCCGTTTGCGCGTCAACCCTATGATGCGCCGTCCTTTTTAAACATTTCAGGCATGAGTTATGGCGCGCTGTCCCGGCCTGCGGTGCGCGCCCTGTCACGCGGCGCGGCAAAAGCCGGCATCTGGCTCAATACCGGTGAGGGCGGTCTCTCCGATGCCCATCTGGAGGGCGGCTGTGATATTGTCTTCCAGATCGGTACCGCCAAATATGGCGTCCGCAATGCCGAGGGCGGGCTATCGGACGAAAAGCTGAAAGCCGTCGCAAGCCTCGAACAGGTCAAAATGTTCGAACTCAAACTCTCGCAAGGGGCAAAGCCGGGCAAGGGTGGCATCCTTCCCGCTGAAAAAGTGACAGAGGAAATCGCGGACATTCGCGGCATACCGGCCGGTATTGCGTCACATTCGCCCAACCGCCACCCCGAAACCGGAAACAATCAGGAGCTCCTGGATTTCGTCGGCCATATCCGGGAGGTCTCCGGCAAGCCGGTGGGCATCAAATTCGTGGTTGGGGCCTATGGCTGGCTGGACACGCTGTGCGAGGAGATCAAGACGCGCGGCATTGAAAGCGCACCGGACTTTTTCACCATCGATTCTGGCGATGGCGGTACCGGCGCGGCGCCTATGGCCCTGATGGACAATGTCGGCCTGACCATCCGTGAGAGCCTGCCCATGGTCGCCGGCATTCTAAGCCATCACGGCCTGAAAGAACGAATCCGCATCATTGCGTCGGGCAAGCTCCTGATCCCGTCTTCTGCGGCATGGGCGCTCGCCGCCGGTGCCGATTTTATCCAGTGCGGCCGCGGCTTCATGTTCTCGCTTGGCTGCATCCAGGCGATGAAATGCCATATGAATACCTGCCCCACCGGAGTTACGACGCACAAGAAATCCCTGCAACGCGGACTGGTGCCTCAGGACAAGGCTGAAAAGGTGGCGTTGTATGCCAATACGCTGCGCGAGCATGTGGAAATTATCGCCCATTCCTGCGGTGTCTCCGAGCCACGTCAGCTCAAACCCATGCATGTCCGGCTGGTACAGGCCAATGGGCGGTCCAAATCCATGGACGATCTGAATTTCATACCACCCAAGGAATTACGGGGAAGACCGGACTTTCCGGCCCAGGGCTAGGCGGGAATTGTTACACGCCGCATTGTCAGATTGAGCCGTCCGCCATCTGGAACCACCGTCGATGTGCCTGGATAGATGCGGTCGACCCCGTGATAGCAGCGCCGCGCTTCACCGCCGAGCACCACCACATCGCCCGATGACAGGATCAGGGAATGTGTTTTGTCTTTCCGGCCTGGCCCGCCCAGCTGAAAGCGCGCCTTGTCCCCCAGCGAAACCGACACCACGGCTGCATCCGTGGCCTCTTCATCCCGGTCGATATGCAGGCCCATCCGGGATGCCTCCGTATAACAATTGACCAGGCAGGCTTCAAAAGGCGCCGGGTAGCCGGACACCTCATCCCAGAGCCGCGTCAGCAGATCCGGCGGATCCGGCCAGGCCGCCCCGGTTTCGGGATGGACTGCCTCATAGCGATAGCCCTTTTCCTTGTCCGTTACCCAGCCGAGCGGGCCGAAATTCGTCATCGTCACGCTCAAGGCTTGGCCGGTACGGGGCATCCGCGGACGGTAGAAGGGCACAGTTTTCGCAGCCTCCAGAATGGCTCCGGCCAGTGCTGTCTGTTGCGTCCGGTCAAAATGGCCGGGCAGATATCGGAAACCGTCTGGCAAACTCATCCAGTCAAGGATAGACGAAGTCTTTGCGCTGGCCAGAAACGCACTGCAAACACCTGAATTGATTCGCCCCCCACCCTTGCGGCTTATCACGATCCTCCCTATCTCCGGCATCGAGCCGGGTGTCCGGCAAATGGAAAATGACAAAAGCAGGCGACAGAGCCTGAAGCGCCTTGGGGGGCTTCTTCCGGCGAACCGGTGCTTCGGGCCGGTTGGATATGCGGAAAAGTCCTGCCCAACAAGAAAACGGAGACGAACACGTCATGAGCAAGGTTATCGGTATTGACCTCGGAACCACCAATTCCTGCGTTGCGGTCATGGATGGCGGCAGCGCAAAAGTGATAGAGAATTCGGAAGGGGCGCGGACCACCCCGTCCGTTGTGGCTTTCACCGAAGACGGTGAGCGTTTGATCGGCCAGCCGGCCAAGCGTCAGGCTGTCACCAATCCGGAACACACCTTTTTTGCCATCAAGCGCCTGATTGGCCGCAACATGTCTGACCCGATGGTCAAGAAGGACGCCGGTATGGTGCCCTACAAGATCATTGCCTCTGACAATAATGATGCCTGGGTTCAGGGCCGCGACAAGAAATACTCACCGTCGGAAGTCTCCGCCTTCATTCTGCAGAAGATGAAGGAAACCGCTGAATCCTATCTCGGTGAAAAGGTCGAGCAGGCCGTCATCACCGTCCCCGCCTATTTCGATGACGCCCAGCGTCAGGCGACCAAGGATGCCGGCAAGATTGCCGGACTGGAAGTGCTCCGCATCATCAACGAGCCGACCGCAGCTGCACTCGCCTATGGTCTCGACAAGGGTGATAACCGCACCATCGCGGTCTATGACCTTGGCGGGGGCACTTTTGACGTTTCAATTCTGGAAATCGGGGATGGCGTCTTCGAGGTGAAAGCCACCAATGGTGACACTTTCCTCGGCGGTGAAGACTTTGACCTGCGCATTGTCGATTACCTGGCAGACGAGTTCAAAAAAGAACACGCAATCGATCTGCGCAAGGACAAGCTGGCACTGCAACGCCTGAAGGAAGAAGCAGAAAAAGCCAAGAAGGAGCTGTCGTCCGCGACCTCCTATGAAGTCAATCTGCCCTTCATCACGGCTGATGCGTCTGGCCCAAAACACCTGACCATGAAGCTCTCCCGCGCCAAGCTGGAATCGCTGGTCGAGGATCTGGTCAAGCGCACGATCGAGCCGTGCAAGAAGGCGCTGAAAGATGCCGGCATGTCCGCGTCTGATATTCAGGACGTGGTGCTGGTCGGCGGCATGACCCGCATGCCGAAAGTCCAGGAAGCGGTAAAGGCCTTCTTTGGCCGTGAACCCCATAAGGGTGTGAACCCGGACGAGGTTGTCGCCATGGGTGCAGCTATCCAGGCCGGCGTGCTGCAAGGCGACGTGAAAGACGTGCTTCTGCTCGATGTCACCCCGCTATCACTGGGGATTGAGACGCTGGGCGGTGTGTTTACGGCCCTGATTGACCGTAACACTACCATTCCGACGAAAAAGTCCCAGACCTTCTCGACCGCTGAAGACAATCAACAGGCCGTGACCATCAAGGTCTTCCAGGGCGAGCGCCAGATGGCCTCCGACAACAAGCTCCTCGGTCAGTTCGACCTGATGGGCATTGCTCCGGCGCCGCGCGGCATGCCGCAGATCGAGGTCACTTTCGACATTGATGCCAACGGCATTGTCAATGTATCGGCCAAGGACAAGGCCACCGGCAAGGAACAGCAAATCCGTATCCAGGCCTCGGGCGGCCTTTCTGATGATGACATTGATCAAATGGTCAAGGATGCCGAGGCGAATGCCGAATCCGACAAGAAGCGCAAGGAGCTGGTCGAGGCAAAAAACAATGCCGAAGCCCTGCTCCATCAGACCGAAAAGCAGCTTGAGGAGTTTGGTGACAAGGTTGGCGATGATGTGAAGGCTGAAATCACCAAAGCCTCCGATGAGCTGAAAGCCGTCAAGGACGGTGAAGACTCAGCTGAAATCCAGGCCAAGACCCAGGCCCTGGTACAGGCGGCCATGAAGCTGGGCGAAGCCATGTATGCGGCTCAGCAAGCCGATGGCGGCTCTGACGATGGTGACGGGTCCGGCCCGGCGGATGAAGACGTCGTCGATGCCGAATATTCGGAAGTCGATGGCGACGATGCAGACGGCGACAAGAAAGAAAACGCTTAACCAGCGTATCGGATGATCGGCGCTCTGCATCAGCAGAGCGCCCCTCACCTGAAGGCAAACCTCCATGGCGAAGCGTGATTATTACGATGTGCTCGGCGTTGACCGGACGGCTGACGACAAGGCGCTGAAAAGCGCCTATCGCAAGCTGGCCATGCAATATCACCCGGACCGCAATCCGGGCGATGCCGAGGCCGAAGCGCGCTTCAAGGAAGTGGGCGAAGCCTATGCGGCCCTTTCCGACCCGCAAAAACGCACCGCCTATGACCAGATGGGGCATGCGGCCTTTGAAGGTGGTATGGGCGGAGGTGGACAGGGTCCGTTTGGCGGTCATGCCGGAGCGGCCGATTTCGCCGATATATTCGAGCAGGTATTTGGCGGCGGTTTTGGTGGTATGGGTGGACGCCAAGGTGGCCGCCGCAGCAACGGCCCCGCCCGTGGCTCCGACCTGCGCTTTGACCTCGAAGTCAGTCTTAAAGACGCCTTTGATGGCAAATCCGAAACCCTGAAAGTGCCAACCAATCTCACCTGCGAACGGTGTGATGGTATCGGTGCGGAGCCCGGGACTTCTCTGGAAACCTGTACAACATGTGGCGGTCAAGGCGTGGTTACCGCCGGCAATGGCATGTTCCGCATTCGCCAGACCTGCCCGGCCTGTGGCGGTCAAGGCAAGACCGTGTCAGAGCCCTGCCATGAATGTGACGGCGTGGGTCAGGTGCGCAAGGTGCGGACACTGACAGTCGATATTCCCGCAGGTGTGGAAGACGGCATGCGGATCCGGCTTGCCGGGGAGGGTGAATCCGGTGCCCGCGGCGGACCGCGCGGCGACCTCTATATTTTTGTTTCCATCCGGAACCATGATCTGTTTGAGCGCGATGGCCCCAATCTGTATTGCCGCGCCACCGTGCCCATGGTGACGGCGGCTCTGGGCGGCGCGATCTGCTGTCCGGTGATTGATGGCGGCAAGGCCGAGCTGAAAATCCCCTCAGCCTCCCAGACCGGCAAACGCATGCGGCTGAAAGGCAAAGGCATGCCCCGCCTGCGCGGCGGTCCGCGCGGGGATATGATCGTCGAGCTCTTTGTTGAAACACCCCGCAATCTCACAGACCGTCAGAAAGAGCTGTTGCAGGAATTCTGCGAGCTCTCCGGGGGAAATTGCAATCCGGAATCAGAGGGCTTTGTCGGCAAGGCGAGACGGTTCTGGGAAGATTTGACCAGCGAGGATGGCCGCCCCAGCGTCTAAGGCCTGTTCAGCGATAAGGTGCTATTGCTGGCACATCCCGCAATCACGGGCGTGGCGATGGCCTTCCGCCTGACGGCGCCGCCAGTTTGTAACATGCGCGCCGATGAGGAAGCTGACACCGGTCACCGTCAGAACGGTTTCCATTGGCTGGGCCAGGATATGGGATGCGCCAGTCAGCATCAGGACCAGCCCCAAACCTGCGAATACCATCGTCCAGCGCCCGGCCCGTATGGTCCGTTCACCCCAGAAGAAGGCGAGCAAGGTCACAGGCGCGGCCAGCAGAAACAGGATCAGATGCGCCTGACCGTCCACCAGGGACAAGCGCTCGGCCAGTTCCGGCGCGAGGGCCGGGGCGGCAATTGCAGCGGTCGGCAAGGCCAGACAATGCAACAGGCACAGGAGGGACAGACCGGTGCCGGACATGTCCAGAAGGGATTTGGTGTGGTGCGTCATGGGGAAGCGCTCATTCTTGTCCTGAAATGATATAATGTAACATATCTGGAATTCAAAGCCCTGTTTTCCCGGGACGCTGCTAAAAACAAGGGCGGCCCCGCAGGACCGCCCTTTTCGTTCCGGAATCTATTCCGGATCAGTTGTTGCCGAATCCGATTTCGGAAATATGCAGTGTGGCAGGCGGTGTGCCCGCCGAGGCGGAATAGGTCCCGACCCAGATGTCATAAACACCGGAGTCCGGATTGGTGAATTCAATTCCCGGATTAAGGCCTTCCGCGCCGTCATCATTGCACCACCAGTTGCCATCGGGTGTATTGATGATCAGCACCGTATCAGCCGCAGAAGTGGCCGAGATGAACAGGTCGAACACACTGCCGGCCGTATAGTTCAACTCGAAGTCCGGCGCTGCTGTGGTATAGCCCCAGCACCCATCCGGGCCATTTTCGCGAACATTGAAATCCCCGCCAGCGGCAAGATCGACATTATAGGGATCCGGCGTGAATCCGCTTTGCAGAGACACTGAGCCATAATTCGAGTCCAGTGAATAATCGAGCAGATTGGCGTCAGGAACCGGCTCTCCGCCAAACTCGATTTCCGAGATATGGAGGACGGCTGCCGGTGTTCCGGCAGACACGGAATAGGTGCCGACCCAGATGTCATAGACACCCGATTGCGGATTCTCGAAGTGGAGGCCGGGATTGAGGCCTTCCGCCCCGTCATCATTGCAGTGCCAGCTGCCATCGGGCGCATTGACGATCATCACCGTATCAGCAGAGGACGTGGCCGACAGGTAGAGGTCGAATGCATTGCCCGCCGAATAGGTCAGCTCGTAATCCGGTGCCGCTGTTGTATAGCCCCAGCAGCGGTCTCCGATGGATGTGGAAGACACATCAATGTCACCGCCTGCCGCGATCTGGATATTGACCGGGTCCGGGACAAAACCGGATTGCAGTGACTGGCCGCCATAATTGGACGGAAGTGAGATGTCGAGTTCGCCCGAACCGCTGGCTTCGAAGGGATTGGACCCATTCCCCGAGGACGTGCCATCAACCCCAAAGCCGATTTCGGAGATGTTCAGCGTTGCTGGGGGTGTTCCGGCGGACGCGGAATAGGTGCCGACCCAGATGTCATAGACGCCTGATTGCGGATTTTCGAACAGAATGCCCGGATCAAGGCCAACCATGTCGTCATTGCAATGCCAGCGCCCGTCAGGACCGTTGACGATGAGGACCGTGTCCCGGTCAGACGTGGCCGAAAGGTAAAGATCGAACGTGTTGCCGGCAGAATAGGTCAGCTCGTAATCCGGTGCGGCCGAGGTGTAGCCCCAGCACATATCGCCGATCCTGGCTTCCGAGACATCGACATTGCCGCCTGCAGCAATCTGGATATTGACCGGATCCGGGATGAAGCCGGTCTGCAGGGATTGGCCGCCATAATTGGCAGGCAATGTCGTGTCGAGTCCGCCGCCGGAACCAACCGGGCGGGGGCCGAAGCCGATTTCGGACACAAAGAGCGTCGCCGGCGGCGTGCCGCCGGAACTCGAATAGGTTCCAACCCAAACATTATACAGGCCGGAAGCCGGACGTTCGACCTGGACGCCCGGATTGAAGGCTCCTTCGCCGCCATCATCATCGCAAAACCAGTTGCCCCGGGGGTCATTCACGACCAGCGTGGTATCTGTCTGCGACATGGCGGAAATGAAAAGATCAAACGAACCAGCCGTATAATAGACATTGAAATCCGGTGCGCTGGCGATATTCCCGCGGCAGGTGCCACTGCCGGTCACAGTCACGGGAATGCTGCCCCCGGCGCGCAACTGAACGCTGTGCGGATCCGGCAGAAAACCCGAATTGAGGGTGATGGAGCCATAGCTTGGCGGCTGGGTGATGTCTTGGGCGGCCACGGACGCGGCGGCAAGAGCCGCCACGCCAAGGGCCGGAAGGATGATTTTCATGATGGGCCTCCCCGGTCCGTTTGCATGCCGATCAGTAAGAGCGGAGCTCGGAAATCGACAGCGTGGCATTCTGGTAGGACGCATTGCCATAGGTGCCAACATAAATGTCGTACTGGCCGGTCATCGGGCTGTTCCAGCGCAGGGACGGGTTCAAGCCCTGACCGCCGTCATCATCGCAATACCAGCGTTGATCCGGCGCATTGATGACCAGCGTGGTGTCCGAATTCGAGCTGACCGAAATGATCAGCGGCAGAACGTTTCCGGCCTGATAGTTGAGGCGGTAGTCAGGCGCATTGGCCACAAAGCCGCGGCAGGATCCGCCGATTGATCGGGATGCGTCGATAGAACCGCCCGATTGCAGGCTGACCAGATACGGGTCCGGAGAAAAGCCGGAAACCAGAGAAACGCTGCCATAGGACGGGTTGAGACGCCAGTCCTGGGCTTCGGCGGCACCGGCCATGGCAAAGACGGCCAGGGCAGAAGCCGCGGCGGAGAGTGTGAGTGTACGAAGCATGATATGGTCCCCTGTAGATCGCCCGCCTCCGACCACCGGAGACGGCGCGGAATGGAAAGGATCTCCCCTTCCATGCTCGCGAAAGAGACTAACATTAAAACACGGTAATACGTGAACCCCAGTTGAACGGAAAAATCGTCACAGGGGCGGAAAATCCGCAAACTCCCGCCACAATTCGCCTGTGGCGGGAGTCCTGTTGCGGTTTTAGCGTGGTGCGAGCACCATCGTCATCTGACGGCCTTCGAGTTTGGGCTCGAATTCAACCTTCGCAATCGCCGCAAACTCTTCCTTGACGCGGTTCATCACGTCCATGCCGCGATCCTGGTGGGCCATTTCTCGGCCCCGGAAACGCAGCGTGACCTTGACCTTGTCGCCATCCTCGAAAAAGCGCGTCATGGCCCGCGTCTTGACCTCATAATCATGAGTATCAATGTTCGGACGCATTTTTATCTCTTTGATATCCTGCGTCTTCTGCTTCTTGCGGGCTTCGGCCTTCTTTTTCTGTTCGGCGTACTTCAGCTTGCCGTAATCCAGGATTTTGCAGACCGGCGGATCGGTGTTCGGCGACACCTCGACGAGATCCAGTCCCGCCTCCAGTGCTGCTTCAATGGCCGCAACAGTCGGCATGATTCCCTGCTTTTCACCGTGTTCATCGATGAGCAGGACGCGGGGAACGCGAATATCTTCGTTTATGCGGGGGCCCTCTTTTTTGGGGGCGGGCGCGGCAAATGGTCGGCGAGCTATGTAACTTCTCCACTAATGGCCTGAATCAGAAAAATACCACAGACTTGGAAAAAGGCGACGGTCAAGAGACAGCCCGCCTTTCCGCACTGCAGCGAGGACGTGTTATGAGGGTCGGCCGGGGAAAATCAAGCCGCACGCGGTGATTCCTTGAATCCGCCAGCCACCCGCATCGCCTGAAGCGCTTCTGCGGCGGTCAGCTGTGCGAGCACGGGGGCATGCAGCAAAACCACCGGCGAGGCACCGCGCGGCGCTTTCAGCGCAGGGTCTTCGCCATCCGGATAAAGCGCCGCCGCCGGGGGCCCGGCCGCGACCAGCAGATGCAAAAGGTCGGTATCCTCGCCAAACACAAAGCGGGTGCGGCGCGCCAGTCCGGCCAGCTGGACCAGCTTGGCTTTCCCGGTCACATCACGGGAATTGGCAATATTTTCGGAAACATACCGCCCGACATCCCGGGCTGACGGTCCACCGACGATGGCCGGCGTAATGCCAAGGTCCAGCAGCGCTGCAGCCAGAGACGCCCAGCGCTCGCGCGGCCAGCGCAGATTGGCTTTCACTTCCTCACCGGCCGGTGCCAGCAGGGCAAAGGGGCCATTCAGGCCGAAATATTCCGGTTCCAGCATGCGCGAGGTGCGGGCGAGATAATCTACCCAGGACACATCCGGAGCTGGCGCTTCGCCAAGCCGGTAATCTTCACGTCCCAGCCCGGACCGGCCCAGCGCCGCAGCAGCGGCTTCTACCGGATGAACGCCTGCCATTTCCCGTGGGGCGGCGTCGATCCATTTGATGCCCGAAAACCGCAGACCGCCCTTGATCCGTCGCGCATCAGCATCGCCGACCAGATCATAGACATATTTGGGCTTGGTCACCTTGATGCGCTTGGCCGTCAGTTTTCCGGCGGGACCGATGGCTGCTGCATCTGTCTCAATCTGGCTGAAATAGGGACAGTGTTTGAGCAGGGCTTCATAATCGGGTGCCGTTAAAAGGATCAACCTGGCGCGCGGATGCGCCTCGCGAATCCGCTGACAAGAGGCCAGCCCGCGCACGGTCGAGGGCAGATCGCCCCACAGGAGGACGTAGATAATGTCTTTAGCCGCGTCGTTCATGCACTCACTCTAGAAGCTCGCCATAGACCCGCAAGGTAGAAGACTGCAGCGAGGTGACCGTAAACCGGTTCATAATCCGTTGCCGCCCCGCCTGCCCCATGACCTGACGTGCGGCGATATCAAGCTCCATCGCCGCTTGCAATGTTTTTGCGAGCGCTTCGGGGTCTCCGGGCGGCGTGCGCCAACCCGTCACACCGTCTTCCACGACCTCCCGCGCGCCGCCATGATCGGCGACGATGACGGGCAGGCCCGCGGCGCTGGCTTCTGCGGCGGTCCGACCGAAGGCTTCAGGGTCGATTGACGGGTTGAGGGCGATATCCGCCGTTGAAAAGGCGGCCGGCATGTCATCGCAATGGCCAGTGATCCAGACATCGTTTTCAAGCCCGTACCGACTGATCAGCCTTCCAATCTCTTCGCTATAACTGGTCCGTCCCTGATCTCCGCCCACCAGAACCAGAACCGGCACGTCTTCACCCGCTGCTTTCAATCGCCCCAGCGCCTCGACCGCCACCAACTGCCCCTTCCATCGGGTCAGCCTGGCGGGAAGAAGGGCTATAAACCGGTCCCCCGGCAGCGCCCAGTCAGATGCCAGATCCTGGCCTCTGCGCTTCACCTCACCGGTGATCTTGAACCGGCCCACATCCACGCCGCGCGGAATGACGGTGATGGCTTCGGGTGAAAGCCCGTGCCCGGTGACGATATGATCGCGGATAAATTCCGAGTTCGCGATGACCCGGTCGCCGCGAGCCATCACCGAATTATAGAAGCGTTTCAGCCCTGATTTGGCATTATAGGTGCCATGATAGGTGGTCACGAATTTTACGTCTGCCGCCCGCGCCGCGCGCAGGGCGCTCCACGCCGGGGCGCGCGACCGGGCATGGACGATATCAATGCCGCGCTCGCGGATCAGTGCTTTCAGGCGCGCGGCATTATTGAGCAGGGTGAGCGGATTTTTCGTCGCCATTGGCAGCCGGATCAGTTCGCCGCCGACAGCGGTCAGTCCGGCCTCCATTGCCCCGCCCTCGCTGGCCACCAATGCCTCATGTCCGGCGTTGACCAGCGCTTGCGCGATCTCGATCGTGGTGCGTTCCGCCCCGCCGGTTTCCAGACCGGGAATGACTTGCAGCACTATCATCGAGTCCGATGTCTCCTGTGACAGGCCTTGACCCGCATAACCGGTTTGCGGGAAAGGTCGGGCATTCTTGTTTCACAGGACTTGGATCATGACAAATACGCCGGTCATCCGGTTTCTTGACCGCCCCGATGGCGAGCAAGTTGCCTTCATCCGCCGCGAAGCCCAAGCGGGGAAGGCGAACGTCCTCTGGCTGGGCGGGTTCAAGTCGGACATGAACGGCACCAAGGCGCTGGCGCTGGATGCCTGGGCGCAGGCAACGGGCCGCGGTCTGCTGCGCTTTGACTATTTCGGCCATGGCAAATCGTCCGGTGATTTCGAGGACGGAACGATTGGCCGCTGGCGTGAGGATGCGCTTGCCGTCATCGACGAATTGACCTCCGGCCCGCAAATCCTTGTTGGCTCCTCCATGGGCGGCTGGATCAGCCTTCTGGCCGCCAAAGAACGTGCGAGTCGCCTGGCCGGCATGTTGCTCATCGCTCCGGCGCCTGATTTTACTTCCGCGCTGATGTGGCCCGGATTTTCCGAAGAGATCCGGCAGACGATCAAAACCACGGGCCGGTTTGAAGAACCATCACCGTATGATGACGAGACGTTTATCGTGACAAAGACGCTTATCGAGGAAGGTGAAAACTGGTCTGTTCTTGGCCACCCCATCTTTTTTGATGGCCCGGTGCGTATTCTGCAGGGCGCACGGGACGAAAGCGTGCCCTGGGATCATGCCCGCAAATGCCTTGATGTCCTGACCAGCGAAGACATGGTTTTCACCCTGATCAAGTCCGGCGATCACCGGCTGTCGTCCGGCCCGGAACTGGCCCGCCTGATATCTACCGCCGAAGCGCTGGCCGCTCAGATCGAAGCACCATAGAGCGCCTTGAGGCCATCCCGATAGGTTGGATATTGCGGTGCCCAGCCAAGTTGCGCGCGGGTTTTCCTGCTCGAAACCCGGCGTGAGGACGAAAAGAAGCTGCGTAGCATCGCGCTCATTTCCGCAGTCTCGAACGCCTCTTCGGGGGGCGGCTCTATTCTCAGCAAATCCGCGGCATAGGCGATCACATCTGCTTGCGGGGCCGGTTCTGTATCGGCAAGGTTGAACGGGCCGGGAATGTCCGGCCTTTCAATCGATGCCATCAAAGCCGCTGCGATATCATCAACATGAATGCGCGAGAAAACCTGTCCCGGCTTGACAATCCGCCGTGCCCTTCCGTCCTTCAGACGGTCCAGTGCCGACCGTCCCGGACCATAAATCCCGGCGAGGCGGAAAAGGCGCGTCCGGGCGGATACCGCCTGCCAGGCTTTTTCAGCCGCCAGCCGCCACTGCGAGCGCGGCTCGGACGGGGCAGGCGGCGTATCCTCATCTACCCATGCCCCTGCCGCATTGCCATAAACCCCGGTGGTGGAGAGATAGCCCAGCCATTCCAGCTTCGGCAGGTTCAAAGGCGAGGTCAGTCTATCAAGGACCGGATCCCCGGACGCGCCGGGCGGCACGGAGACGAGGATATGTGTGGCCTCTGCCATCGCATTCCGCAGCGCGTCCGCCTCCGGATCAAGGAGAGGGATGACACTCTGGGCCCGCATTCCGGCGGTTTTTTCGGGTGACCGTGTCGTCCCGGAGAGCGAAAAGCCCTGTACCCGTAACAGTGGAGCCGTGGCTTTTGCGACATAGCCGTAACCCAATAACAATGCCGAGCGGGAGTGTGTCATGGACGACAATCTAGCCCCCGCCTATGCTGGGTCCAACAAGCATTGGGGAGTTCCGGACATGAAGCGTCTTTTTTTTGCAGCTGCGGCCAGCGCGGCCCTCACGTCCATGGCCTTTGCGCAGGCGCGGGATCATGACCGCTACGAAGCCTGTCTCAACGGCATCGAGGTGAATGCCGATGCTGCTTATGAAGAAGCGCTCGCCTGGCGGTATGAAGGCGGCGGCTGGCCGGCCCGGCACTGCGTCGCGCGGGCCCTGATTGCGCTGGGCGAGGAAGAAGAAGGCGCCTTCCGGCTGCAAGCGCTCGCCGAGGCCCCGGATGGCGGGCCCACGGCGATAAAGGTTGTTTATCTGGCCGAAGCGGGTGAAGCTTGGATGAGCGCCGGTCATCCCGAAGAAGCCCGCCGTGTCTATGCACGGGCCCTCGATTTCTCTCCGCAATCTGCTCCGCTCTGGCTGGGCCGTGCACGCGCCGCTGCTGGCATGGGCGAATGGGCCGCGGTTGAGGCCGATGCGGCGCAGGCCATTTCGTTTGAGCCGCAGAATTTCGACGCGTGGCATACCCGTGCCGAAGCCCGCTATGAGCTCGGCGATCTTGATGCTGCAGAAGCAGATATGCAGCGCGCACTGGATCTCGCCTCAAGCGATGAGGAAGCCGTCGCCGCGCTATTGATCCGGGGTCACATCAACGAGGCCCGGCGGAACGGCGGGTAGTCCATTTCAAATGAATGCGGCCTATACGGCGTCAGGCCTTCGCCTGACCCCGGTCTGATTGCGCCGCAGCACCGGATACATGTCCGATTTTATCCCAGGATAGCCTGTAAGGCGCGGACGGCATGTCCAAAGCGGCTCCAATGGCCGGCCCGGTAAAGAAATTAAGGCCGTGAGCGGCTCCCTCTCTCACCACGTCTCTGGATTGGCAATTGGACAGATAGAGGGCGCGGTTGCGGCTCCGCGCCTCACGCACATGACGTTCGATTTCCGGACGGTGCTGATACAGCGTGTCTTTTCCATTCCTCAATTCGAGACCGACCACGTGGATTTTTGCATCCGCATAGCGCTCGAAGGATGACGGCCGCATCGGCAGCTCCATGAGCACCTGCCCGCAATATTGCGAGGTGATCCGGGTCAATTCGGAAATCTGGTATGGCGGCGCATCCACAGGCGTATTGTCAATCCGGATCAGGACCTGACGTTTGAAATGGCCGGGTATGCTGGCCAGCTCGTACATCAACGGTACCCGCGTGCGGGCCATGGCGAGCACTGAATAGCTGATGGAAAGCCCGATAGCTGATTTCAACCCGCGCTCTTCCAGCGCGTTCAGGGCTTCGATCGCGCGCCGGACAATATGGACATTCAGCGTCAAACGGTCCTGCGGGCTGGCCCCTTCTGACAGGACATCCTGCCCATAAATCAGGCCGCCATCACGTGTCTTGCGGTAAGGCACACAGAAAAACGTTCCCACGGCCTCGGCTGTGGCCGACCAGACCGGCAGAAAGGCGATCATGACTTTCGGGACCTGCCCCCGCAGAACCGGCTGAGGCGTGGCGGCATGGGCATCCTGGAATTCATCTTCGGGATGGGCCGTCGCCGCCGTAGGCAAAACCTCTGCGCGGGCCTGTTGTATCTTGCGGGCAAATTCATTTGCTGAAACCCGCGAGGCTTCCATGCGCAGGCCGAGATGCGCAAATTCTTCCGAGCCGAGGAAAAACGCCCGGACCCGCGCCGCGATCTCGTCGCAAACCTTGCGGACATCTTCCTGTTCCAGCCCGGCAAACAAGACGATGAAACCGGCACTGCAGCGGATCACCAGATCGCCTTTGCCCGTATGTTTACCGATAATGGATTCGGACGCGATGAATATCCGTTCCCGCCAATGACCCCAATTCTCGCCGCAAATGGCGCGGACTTCGTCCAGATTGATAAACTCCATCTGTCCGATATCCAGATCAGACGACTGGGTCAGAAGCGACCGGACCTTATCCGGCAAATCGCTGGAAGCGTGTGGCGGCATGATACGGTCATAACCGGCCAAAGCGCCGGTGCAGCTGACATCCGTCGGTTACCACGCCATCCGGTCCGGGCAGGCGCGGCCGCGGAATTTGCTTTATATCAAGACGCCTGGTGTCAGCGTCAACATGACAGTATCACGACGGTAAGCGATACGATTACAAGCTATTGAATTCGCTGCTGCTAAAAACCCAGCATTATTCAGAGTTATTCACCTTCATCCGCCGCCGCGGCTTCCGCCTGCACCTCTTCGATCCATGCCATGGTGCGGTCTTCCAGATAGCCCAGCGGCACGGCGCCCTCTGACAGCAATTCGTCATGAAAATCGCGGATGTCGAAAGACTCGCCCAGACGCGCTTCGGCGCGGGCGCGCAGATCCCGCATCAGCAATTCACCGGTCTTGTAGGCCAGCGCCTGTCCCGGCCAGGAAATATAACGCGAGACTTCGGTGCGGATATTGTGCGGTGCCAGTGCCGAGTTTTCGAGGAAGCAGGCCTCGGCCTGTTCCCGTGTCCAGCCCATGTAATGGATGCCGGTATCGACCACCAGGCGGCAGGCGCGCCACATCTCGTAGGTCAGGCGGCCAAAACGATCATAGGGCGTGGAATACATGCCCATTTCCTCGGCCAGAAACTCGGTATAGAGCCCCCATCCCTCACCAAAGGCGGTGATATAGGTGTTGCGGCGGAAGTCCGGCACATTTTCCAGTTCCTGTGACAGGGAGATCTGCAAATGGTGACCCGGCACCGCCTCGTGCACGGTCAGTGCCGGCAGATTGTAGAGCGGACGTTGCGACAGATTATAGGTGTTGACCATATATCCGCCGGCGACACCATTTTCCATCGATCCCGGCCAGTAGCGGCCCGTCGTATAGGTCGGGGCCATGGAGGCCGGCACCGGGCGCACCCCATAGGAGAGGCGCGGCAGACGGCCGAAGAAACGCGGCAGCGCATCATCGGCCCGCTTGGCAAGCCATGAGGCATACATCAGCAATTCTTCTTCGCTTTCGGCATAGAATTGCGGATCGGTCCGCATGAAATGCAGGAATTCAGCGAATGTGCCGTCAAATTCCACTTCCTCGATGATGGCTTCCATCTCCGAGCGGATCCGGGCGACTTCGGCGAGGCCGCGCTGATGCACTTCTTCCGGGCTGGTATCCAGCGTGGTATGATAGCGCACCAGCGCCTGGTATTGCGCGCGTCCGCCCGGAACCGAGGAAATGCCCAGTTCCTCGCGCGCCGCCGGTACATATTCCTCGTCCATGAAGGCCAGAAGGTCGCGATAGGCCGGCAAGACATGGTTTTCCACGGCGGCAATAGCTTCTGCGCGCAGGCGCTCACGCTCGGCCTGCGGCACGCTGCGCGGCAAAGCGCCGATCGGCGCGGCCATGCCGGTCTCTTCCACGCTCATCGCGGCTATGGCGGCAATCTGGTCGCGGACGCCGCCGATGATATTGGCGGGCTGAGTATATCCGGCCTCGATGCCCTGGCGCATCCAGTATATGTTTTCCTGCAGGTAGCGCGGCAGGTCTTGCAGCCGCGCAATCCAGTTCTCGGCGTCTTCCACATTCGAGGGCCGGGTGGAGGAAGCGGAATAGAGCGGTGTCGAGAAAAAGCCGCTATCATTGGAAAACGGCGCGCGCTGCATGTCATATTGCGCCAGTTCGACGCGGAACCGCAGAAGATAATCCAGCGTTGCGAAATTGACGATCTGGTCTCCGGGAAGATTATCCTCGTTGATAGCTTCCAGACGCTCGAGGAAAGTGGCGTCCGCGGCCCGGTCTTCGGCCAGGCGTTCCGGAGAGAGATCACCCCAGCGCCCGGCCGCGTCCGGATTTTCCTCCGGATCATCACGGTTTTCATGGGCCTCAAAATCGGCAATCAGCGCCTGGAAATCCTCGGCATCATCAGCAAAAGCCGGTGCCGAAAAAAGTAGTCCCGAAACCAGAATGGCGCGCAGCAGCATATGTCTCTCCCGG
>PFFX01000134.1:0-20688 GCA_002783385.1 Rhodobacterales bacterium CG15_BIG_FIL_POST_REV_8_21_14_020_59_13
AGCATGGGGTGTTGAACGCCCGCAGCCGCGCTGGTCAAACAGGATGATCCGGTATTTGTCCGGGTCAAAAAACCGCCGCATCATCGGACTGGCACCGCCGCCCGGCCCGCCATGCAGCGCAATGACGGGCAGGCCATCTTCCCGCCCGCATTCCTCGACATAGAGACTGTGCCCGCCGGACACATCGAGGCGGAAATGACGATAGGGTTCGATTGGCGGGAACAAGAGGCGGCGGGATTTGTTTTTTTGCAAAGGACCAACCTGTGTGTTTTACCTTGATAGACGGGGTGTTCTTGCCGCAGAGTAGCGTCGGGGCAGGGGCTGACAATGATTTGTTGGCTACAGGGGTGCACATTCTGCCGCCACAGCGATATGAGTTGGATATATGATGTTTCGTACCGGATTGATGTGTGCCTGCCTGATAGGCCTGTCAGCGTGCGTTGCAATGCCCTCGGGACCGGCGGAATTTGTGTCCACAGACCGGCTATTACCGCAGGCCCAGCTTGATCTTCGCCGAAATGCCGCCGCGCTTGATGCGCGCTTTCATGAAGCCGGATGGGTCGCTGAAGCCCATGGCGCGACCGTGCAACGCTTGACCGGTATATTGTTATTCGGCCGTAGCAATTCCGGCCGCGCGACTCCGGAGGAGGTCTATTATCAGGCTGCCGGACTGACGGACGCTGACCCTGCCCTGATTCAGGAAGCTGCGCGGCGCGATCTGGCAGAAGCATCCACGCTTATCTATAATCTGGCGCGTGATGGTGAGGGCGTTGCGGAGGCACATGGCCTGACGCCAGACAGCATCAGTGACGATCTCGGCGCGCTGGAATATGCCTTGACCAACGCCCGGCAGGCATTGGCGCTTTTCCGGACCCTCAATGAGTCGGGAGATGGACGTCTGACCACGGAAGTCGGCTCTCTTGAGCTGGCGTCCGAGCGCCTGAACAATGCCGCCAATACCTTGATGTCGCGCCGCCGCGAATTGCGCAACGCGCCGGGCAGCTGATCGCGCAATGAATCCCGAAAACATCAAAGGGTTTCTTGCCCCCGAAGAAGGGGCTGCGCTTGCCCGCTATGCGGTCGGCACAGCCAGACTGGGGCCGTTTCTGGAAATTGGCGGATATTGCGGCAAATCTGCGCTCTATCTGGGCACAGCCGCTCGCGAAGCGGCAACGATTTTGTTTTCCATTGATCATCATCGCGGATCAGAAGAACACCAGCCGGGTGAGGAGTATTTCGACCCCGAACTCTTTGACGAGATCGCCGGTGCCGTTGACACGCTGCCGGTCTTCCGCCGCACCATTCAGGCGGCCGGACTGGAAGATCACGTCGTCCCTCTGGTAGGCAAATCTGCGGCCATAGCTCGCTACTGGTCAACACCGCTGGGATTTGTCTTCATTGACGGTGGCCATTCCATGCCCGCGGCACAGGCCGATTATGATGGCTGGGCAGATAAGGTCGTGCCGGGCGGGTTTCTGGCCATCCATGACGTGTTTCCGGATCCGGCAGATGGCGGACGGCCGCCTTTTGAAATCTGGAAACAGGCTGTGGAGTCCGGCGAATTTGAATCGCTGGAACGGATCAGGACGCTTGAGGTGTTGCGCCGCGCTGGGCCGCGCTGACAGTCTTCAGCGGCGTCACCAGCAGGTCAGAACCCGGGGACAGGTGTTCAATCGCATCAGCGGCCAGAATGACCGCCGCCGATGTCCAGGCCGGGCGCTCATAGGGCCACAGGATTTCTTCTTCAAACTGCCAACCCATCCAGTAGCCACCGGACCGCGCCGCCAAAGGTGCAAGATCAGAAATGAGCTTGCGCGCTTTGGCAGTCCAGCCTACCGCCTGACAGGCCAGAGCGAGTTCTGCCGTTTCAGCCGCCGTGACCCAGGGCTCATCGGCGACACAGCGTGACCCAAGTCCTTCGACCACATATCGGGACCAGCCGGCTTCCAGCCGCCGCTGTGATTCCTCGAGCGAATGCACACCGGAAAGCACCGGATAATACCAGTCCATGGCATAGCGGCGCCGGTCTGTGGATTTGCGGTCGAAGCGCCAGTCCTTGTCATGCAGGGCGACGGCGAGGCGGGTGCGCGCCTCTGTGAGGACGTGAATATCACTTTCGAGCGCGGTCTCGAGCCGGATAGCGCATTCCAGACTCTTGTACAGGCAGGCATTGCCTGCGCGCAGCGAATCTACATCGTTCAGAGCCTCTCCGGCATCCGGTTTGCGCCAGACGATATCGCCTTCATTCGTCTGGCAGGAGAGAACGAAATCCATCGCCCGCCGCACAGGGCCGGCATAGCGGTCCAGCCAGCCGGGCTCATTCAGGGCGAGCGCACTGCGCAAGACGGTTACCGACGCATAGCCGGTAAAATTAGTGTCCCGCGCTGTGGCCGGGTGATCGACCACAAGCCGCCGGTTGGTTTCGTCCAGCGGAACGCTTGCGCCGAGTTCGCCGGTCCAGCCACCATCGGTTTCCTGACGGTCAAACAGCGCCTCCAGCGCCCGCGCGCAACTCTCTGTCCGGCCGGCCACGGCCAGCGCCATCGTGCTTTCGCCGTGATTCCACGGGTCCCACAGCCCGGCGTCGATCCACGGGATGGACCCATCTTCGCGCTGCAAGGCTTCGATCCGGTTGGCGGCTGCCTGAAGGTTGATGAGAGAACTCATACCGGCTTCACAAAATACATGACGAGACTCTTGCCCATGACCGGATTGAGCAGGCGTTCGAGCATCCGGGGCATCCACGGCGCTTTCAGCAAGTCCCATTCCAGAAAGCGGCGATAGGCTTTGACCAGACCATGATCCTCGCGAATCTCCCAGACCGCACATTGCAGCCACCAGTAAGGGCTGTGCAGAGCATGCGCCCAGTGATGGGAGGTCTTGCGCAGGCCCGTCCGGCGTGCGGTGGCATGAAGTTGATCCTGCTTGAAAATACGGACATGACCGCCCGGCGTTGATTGATAGCCTCTCGACAGTTTCCAGCAAATCCATTCCGGCCAGTATCTCGGCACTGACAGGGCCACACGCCCGCCCGGTTTTGTCACGCGGGTAATCTCGGCCATTGCCGCCTCGGGATCCTCGACATGTTCCAGCACTTCCGAACAGATCACCACGTCGAATGCATCGTCCGGAAAGGGCAGGCGCTGCGCATTGCCTGCCGCCAGTGTGCCAATCCGCAGCGGAGACTCATCTGGCGGCGGGAGATCGGCAAAGCTTTTCTGGGTCGCCATCACATCGGCCTCGGAAAGGTCCAGACCGATGACATGGACCGGCGCATCATGCCAGTAGAGCGCATGCGTATGGCGGCCCCGGCCGCAGCCAAGATCAAGCACCCGGTCGCCATCGCGCAGATCAAGCCGTTTGAAATCAATGGTCAGCACGCAGCAATCGCTTTCTCGTAGAGCGCGCTCGCAGCGAGAGCATGATTGCGCCAGCAGAAAACCTCGCGCGCCCGGCGCATGCCGGCCTCGCCCATTTCGCGGGCCATGTCGGGCTGGTTCAGGACCGCGCGAATGGCCGTCTCCAGTGCGGCAGCATCGCCCGCCGGAACAATGCTTCCGGCGTCCCCCACCACTTCCGGCAAGGCCCCCCCATCACTGGCCACCACGGGCGCGCCGCAGGCCATCGCCTCGGCGGCCGGAAAACCGAAGCCTTCAAACCGGGCCGGACAAACGACAACGCTTGCCCGGCGATAGAGATCGGCAATCTCTTCTCGGCTCACACCCGACCGCGTCGTGACGCGGTCCATCAGCCCGGCCTCACCAAGAATTTGCTTGGCGTGCCCGTCGCGCAACTGACCGATCATTTCCAGCTTCAGGGCCGGATATTGCCGTGCCAGCGGGACAAAGGCCCGCATCAGCACATCCAGTCCTTTGATGGGCACGTCTGCGCTGGCCGTGGCGGCAATCAGATTGGACGCACGCTCTGTCCCGTCATCAGGACGGAAAACCGCGTGATCAATGCCGTTGAAACTGACCATCGCCTGTTCGGCCTCCATGCCATAATGGGCACAATGACTGTCACGGGCGGCTTCGGATACGGCCAGCAAATATGGCAATTGCCGCATGGTTTTCGCCTGCTGACCGGTAAAGCCATACCAGCGGCGGGTCAGCAGTTTTTCCCACCATGTCGAAACCCCGTCGATAGCAAAGCCGCGATCAATGGCGACCGGATGGTGGATCGTGGCAATGACCGGCAGGGTGCGTGAAATCCTGGCAAAAGGCGGCATCAGTGTCTGATTGTCATGCAGGACATCAAATCGTCCGGACTGGCCGCGCAGCCAAGCTTGAAGGCGATAGCTGAAAGCCAGCAATTCGCCGAATGCGCCGGTATTGTGCGCCAGCCATTCCGACCGGTCGGCTTTTGAAAACAGGTGTCCGGGACGCAAGGCCAGAAAGGCGTTTTTTTCTTCAAATAAATTGAGCGCCGGGAATTTAACCAGCGCCACACCTTCCGGTACATCCGGATAGGGCGGGCCTGACGCAATCGTCACATCATGACCCAGATCGCACAGACCAATCGCCAACTCGCGCAGATAGACACCCTGTCCGCCGACATGGGGATGCGACCGGTATCCGGTCAGCAAGACCCGGCGTGGATGCAGCGCCAGCGTCTCACCTTCCGGAGGTCCGGCCAGCGGCGATTCCGGTATAATATCAGCAAGAGCTCGGTCCATGAACACTGTTCACCTTTTCGGGTTGGTGAACCTAGCCGCGCTTAACGGCACTGCAAAGCCGCGAATGCAACAGGCTTCCCATTTGAATGCAGACAGGCTATCGCCGCGCCCATGAACGGGCGGATCATTCATCCGGCGGGTATCCGCTTCGCGGCGCATTATGGCGCATTCTACTTCGCGTTCGGGGCTTTCCTTCCTTACTTGCCGGTCTGGCTGGAATCCCGCGGTCTCTCACCCGAACTGATCGGAATCGCCCTCGCAGGCAGCATGATCGGCCGGACAGTATTGGCCCCTTTGGGAGCGGCCTGGATGGATAAATCCAGCCGCCGCCGGGATGCCGTTGCCGGCTTTGCCTGGGCGGGTCTGGCGGGCTTTCTGTTGATGGCCCCATTCCGCGATGTGGTTCTTCTGACCATTGTTTCGGCGCTGGCCGGTGCCATTTTCAGCGGCCAGATACCCCTCGTGGACGCATTCGCCACCTGGTCGTCGCGAAAGGAGGGGTTTGCCTTTGGCCCGGCCCGGGCGGTGGGCTCGGCCACCTTCATCATTGCCAATCTGGCCGCTGGCGCCCTGATCGGCCAGTTCGGCGGTGAGGCGGCGCTGGTGTGGATGACGGCTGGCGCGGCGCTGACCGTGGCCACGGCGCATTTTCTGCCCGGCGGTGAACGGGTGAAACCCGCCACCGGTGTGGAGCCCGCGCCCTTGCGCCTGCTTTTGTCCAGGCCCTTTATTCTGGCGCTGGCAGCTTCCGCGCTGATTCAGAGCAGTCATGCATTTTATTATGCGTTTTCCGCTATCAGCTGGCAGGCGGACGGCATTCCTCCGCAGACTGTTGGCGCGCTATGGTCGACCGGTGTTCTGGCAGAGATCGTTTTTCTGACGCTGTCGGCGCGGCATTTATCGCGCTTGCGGCCAGGCCATCTGATGATGATCGCGGCAGGCGCGGGAATAGTGCGGTGGACACTGACCGCTTTTTCACCGCCGCTGGCGATGCTGTTTGTCCTGCAGATCATGCACGCGCTGACCTTTGCAGCAGCATATCTCGGCTTTCTCAAATTTGCGGGCGACCATGCGCCTGACGGGCTGCAGGCCAGCACGCAGGCGGCAAATTCGGCACTTTCGGGCGGCATAGCGCTGGCGGTGATGAGTGCGGCCTCCGGGCTCATTTATGATCATTTCGGGGGAGCCGGATTTGCCTTCATGGCGATCCCCGCGGCCATTGGCGGAATCTGCGCCTGGCAACTGTTGCGCGTTCGCACTCCCTAAGCCGCACTGAATCACCTAAGACTGACGCGGAAGGAATCAAACCAATGCCAACGGGACGTGCCGCAGACATCAATGTCCGAAAGGATGGCCAGCAAATCATCGTCGAGCCCGTCGGCGATTGGGTCATTCACTCCATTGCGATGATCTATTCAGAAATCGAGCGCATCGAGTCCGAATACGATGCCAACCTGATCGTCATCGACGTCTCCCGCCTCGACAGAATCGATACGTCAGGGGCCTTCCTTCTGGGCCGTATTGTCCATCAATGCGCCACGCCGAATGCAGACTGGCACTATCGCGGCGAGCATCCGACAGCGCGGCGGCTGATTGGTGAAATTCTGGAACGCGTCATCGATTGCGATCCGGATCTGCCGGAAGAGCGCTATGGCTTTGTCCGGGCTTTTGAGCGTATCGGCGTGGGGCTGGAAGCTCTGGTGAACGAGACCGTCGACACCTTCGCATTTTTTGGCCGGACGCTGACGACCTTTTTCTCTCTCATGTTGCGGCCGCACCGCTTCCGGGTGACCCCCACTGTCTATGTGATGGAAGAAGCCGGTGTGAATGCCCTGCCGATTGTCGCTGTCCTGACCTTCTTCATCGGGGCGGTGGTGGCCTTTATGGGGGCGAACCTGCTTGAGACCTTCGGCGCGTCGGTTTTTACTGTCGAGCTGGTCGGTATTGCGATCTTGCGTGAATTTGGCGTGCTGATCACGGCCATCATGCTGGCAGGCCGGTCGGATTCGGCCTTCACTGCCTCCATCGGCTCGATGAAGATGCAGCAGGAAATCGATGCCATGAAGGTGCTGGGCCTTGACCCTTATGAAGCGCTCGTTGTGCCGCGCGTGGTCGCATGTGTTCTCATGGCCCCCTTGCTGACTTTCGGCGCCATGATGGCAGGCCTGTTCGGGGGCATGATGGTCAGTTGGGCGACACTGGACATCTCGCCCGGATTTTTTATCGCCCGCATGCACGAAACCATCGATTGGAGCCATTTCTGGGTCGGCATGTCAAAAGCCCCGGTTTTCGGCCTGATCATTGCCATTGTCGGCTGCAAACAGGGTATGCAGGTCGGCGGTGATGTGGAATCTCTGGGCCGCCGCGTCACCGCTTCGGTGGTGCAATCCATTTTCATGGTCATCGTCGTCGATGCTGTTTTCGCCATGATGTATCTGGAGCTCGATATATGAGCGAGGACATCATCATCGAGGTCCGCGGGCTCAGAACGGCCTTCGGAAGACACGTTGTTCACGATGGCCTGGACCTGTCCGTGCGGCGCGGCGAAGTACTGGGCCTTGTCGGCGGGTCGGGTTCCGGCAAATCGGTTCTGATGAATACGATTATCGGACTGAAACGGCCCGACGCCGGTGAGATTTTCTTCAATGGCCAACGGCTGAATTCCATGTCGGAAAATCAGCGCCGGGAACTGGAATCGAGCTGGGGCGTACTGTTCCAGGGTGGCGCGCTGTTTTCATCCCTGACCGTGCGGGAAAACGTCATGGCGCCTCTGCGCGAACATATCAGCATGCCAAAGCGGCTTATGTCCGAGATTGCGGACATGAAGATTGCACTGTCCGGCCTGGGACCGGAAGCCGGCCCGAAATTCCCGTCTGAACTCTCTGGCGGTATGAAAAAGCGTGCTGGCCTGGCGCGGGCATTGGCGCTGGATCCGGACATTCTCTTCCTGGATGAGCCCACGGCCGGGCTGGATCCGATTGGCGCTGCGGCCTTCGACATGCTGATCAAGGATCTCAGCGCCACGCTGGGCCTGACTGTGTTTATGGTCACCCACGATCTCGACAGCCTGTATACGATTTGCGACCGGGTCGCGGTGTTGGCTGACAAACGCGTGGCAGCGGTTGCGCCCATCAGCGGGCTGGAACAGAATCCGCATCCCTGGATTCAGGAATATTTTCACGGACCGCGGGGGCGAATGGCCGCCGCCGCACAAGGAGGCTAGGCCATGGAGACCAAAGCCCATCACGCCCTCGTCGGTTTTTTTGCCGTCTTTCTGATATTGGCCGGCGGGTTTTTCGCGCTCTGGCTCGGGCAGACCACATTCGACCGAGATTACGCCTATTATGACGTTGTTTTTGACGGACCGGTCCGCGGGCTTCGGCAATCGAGCGAAGTGCGATTCAACGGGATACAGGTGGGCGAGGTGACGGATATCGGGCTGGATCCACAAAACCCCAACCGGGTGATTGCACGCATCCGCCTCTTGGCGGAAACGCCAGTGCGGGTGGATTCCAGCGCACAGCTCGAACCTCAGGGCCTGACAGGTCTGTCCTATATCCAGATTTCCGGCGGCACAGCAGAAGCCCAGCGTCTGCAAGGCACAACGCGCGGCGATCCGCCACGCATTTATGCTGAACAAACGCAGATTGAATCCCTCGTTGCCGGTGGCGAGGGCGCGCTTGAGGCTGCAAGACTGGCCCTGTTCCAGGTGACCCAGTTGCTGAACGAGACCAATCTCGAACGCATCGCTTCAACGATCGAGAATCTTGACGAGATCACTGAACGGCTCGCCGGGGAAGATGCGCTGGTGGATGATTTGCTGTCCGCAATCCGGACCCTCGAAGCGACGGCTTTGGATGTCGGTGCTGCCGCGCGTTCGCTTGAGACGTTTGGCCTTGATGCCAGCACGCTGGCAAATAATGAACTCACACAAGCGTCAGTTGATGTGTCCCTTGCGGCCGAGCAGATTGATCTCGCCGGGCGTCAGGCACAGGATCTGATGTCGACCTTGCAGCCGGCCATTGAACGCCTGTCCAATGAAGGGGCTGACGAGCTGACCCGCACCATGGAAGACCTGCGCCGCCTGATCGGGACGCTCGACCGTATCGCGCTGGATATCGAGGACAATCCGACCGGATTCATTTCCGGAGAACAACGCCGGACAATAGAGGTGCCGCAATGATCCGCAAAACCCTGACCGCCGCCCTTCTGGGGTCAGCCACTCTGTTGGCAGGCTGTATCAGCCTTCTGCCGGAAAACACGCCGTCCACCGTTTACAGGCTGTCCACGCCGGAACCCTCCGGCGAGTTGAGAGATGCGGCTGTCATCGTCGGGGTTCAGCGCCCGCTGACCCCGCGTGCCCTGTCCGGTGACCAGATTGCCCTGTCACAGGATCGTGGCGAGCTTGTATTCGCGGAAGGTGCGGAATGGATAACGCCGGTTCCACGTCTGGTTCAGGATCTGATCGTTGAATCCATGGATGCGTTCGAGCCATCGCTGATTGCATCGCGGCCTGAAGATGGCGTCCGCGCTGAATTCGAACTGGCGACAGAACTGCGCTCGTTCGAGGCGAATTACCTGGATGGCCCTGACGCGGCACCAACGGCTGTTGTCCGCATGCGCGCCCGTCTGATCCGGATCAGCGACAGGCGGCTGGTCGCCGTCGAAGCGATAGGGGCTCAGGCTGTGTCCCGATCTCCCCGCATTGGCGACATTGTTGCGGCTTTTGATGCGGCGTCACAGGAAGCCACGGCGAATGTTGCACAATGGACCGCAGAACAGGTTGCGATTCATCACGACGCGGACCACGAACACTGAGCGTCTTTCACAAATCGTCTTCGTTCCGTCGCGGCTCATCCTCATTGCCGGGCATGCTGGACAAAAGATCCTTCCAGCGCCAGCCTGGCTCACCAGCACGGCCCTTTTCCGGGAAAGCGACCGTGTCCCGCTTGGGCATGTCACCGTCTTTTGCCGGAGCATCAATTTCTTCTCGAGGCGGGCCGGCTTTACGGGTTGAAAGCGGGTTTGGCACTTCATTGCCTGGCAAATCCAGCGCCCGGCGGCCGCCGGCAACCGACCCCATTTTCAGCATGAAGTCGCTGAGCAGTTCGTAGTTCTGGCGAATGCGGGATTGGAAAGCGGAATCAAATTCCTGCGCCTCTTCAGCCGCTGCCATCGCTGCCGCATTCAGGCCCTCGAGACCGCGCCGCAATGCATCAGAGGCTTCCTGCGCGCGCAATTGCGCCGCGGCCGGCAACTCTGCCAACTTGTCTGTCAGCTTTTCAATCTCCCGTTCTATAGTCCGGGATTCCTCTCGCGCGGTTTCAAGAACTGACGCAAGGCGCTTTTTCACGGATTCCGACGCTTCATCGGCGGCCAGTGCGGCACGCGATGTCAGCTTTTCCGCTTCCTTCAGGCGCGCTTCAAAGCTTTCATCCGCCTTGCGGGCAGCCTCGAACGCCTTCTCGTTGATGTCCTCGATCCGCGATGAAACCATGCGGGTTTGCTGGTCGAGGGCAGCGGTGGCCGCCTCTGATGCGGCACCGGCATTTTCCGCGGCAGTTTGCAGGGCCTCCAGCGCAATGCGGTGGGAGTCACCAGCCTTGTGGGATTCTTGGTGAACCTGTTCAGCCATCTGCCGGGCGCGCTCCAGAGCCGCATCCACGGTGTCGCTGAAAGTGCCGGCCCCAAGCTTTGCCGCGTCGTTGAGCGCATCAGCGCCTTCGCGGGCGGTTTTCGCCATGACGTCCAGCTCGGCACGATGAAAATCGAGCGCAGCGGCGATCTTTTCCTGCTCTTCGCGGAGACTTTCCCCGGCTTCACCCAGACGGTCCTTGTGGCGGTGATAGGCGGTTTCCAGCTCGGTTGTACGTTCGCCCAGAAGCGACGACATTTCGCGCAACTCAGCCGCGCGCTTGTCCATCTTGCCGGCAGCTGATTGCGCACTGTCGGATATCAGAGTGCCGACACCGGACAGCGCTTCCACGCTGTCACGCAGTTTCTTCTCGGCATCGCTCGCGGTCTCACCCGCCAGTTCTGCTGCCGCAGCCACCATCCGGGACTGGTCGGATATGGCCGCGGCAATCAGCGCCGCCTTGTCGTCCATGGAATCGGACACCTCCTGCAAGCGCTCCCGCTCACTGCGCAGGGATTGCAGCAAGTATTCAGCGCGGTCGCGGGCATCCCCCGCGGACTGTTCCAGCGTATCCGCATGATGGCGAATGACCTCTTCCATCGCCGCCAGGCGGGCGAGGGCGCTTTCAAGCGCCGAATTGATACGGTCGATTTCACCTGTAATGGTGCTGGAAAGGCTGCGGACTTCCGCTTCCGCGGTTTCCGGCTGAGCGGACAGCCGGGCAAGTGCGGATTCAACACCGCGCGTACGGTCAACGGTCTGACGTAATTCGCGGATGATCAGCGCGGCCATGATGAACAGCAGAGCCGGGCCAATGGCAAAGATGGCAAGCCCCGCCAATTGCGCCGGCGTGTGCGCCGCCAGTGGATCGCTCAGGTCAACTCCGGTATAGGCGGTCAGATAGGCCACCGTCCCGGCCGCCCAGATCAGGGCAGCGCTAAAGCCGAAGAAAAGATACCAGCCATGTTTGCGCGCGGGCGGGACAGCAGCTTCCGCCCGTATCCGCCGGTCGCGGTCCAATTCGCCTTGACTATGGGGCTCCGAGAATGATGCCATCAGCGCGTCGCTGGAGGAATTTCGTTCGCGGGTTTCAGTATCGGCCATGGTTTGCGCCATCATCCTTGCATCGCAAATAAACCTGCAATCATTGCAGGGTCTGCCTTCTTAGCGCAGCTTTTCCATTATTCGAAGGGCGCGAGTCGGTTCCGCGAGAATCAGATGCGGAAAACCACTGTGTCCGTGCCGTCATCAGCATCAAAGGAGGCGCAACCGGCCTCGGACAGGGCAGCGGTCTGGAATTCCTCAACATATTGAACGGGGATTAGCTCGATGGCCGCATCACACGCCTCATGGGCCGTATAGCTCAGCCCCAGAAACATCATGGCGGCGCTCGCCACCCATTCGATCAGCATCATCAAAAACTGGAGCATCGGTCCCTCGCACCGAAAAAATCGTCTATCGCTTCAATAATGTTGATCTATGGCTTGAAACAGGGGGATCGTTCAATACACAATCCCGTTTCGGGGCATGAAATTTCGGTAAGAATGACCGGAGGACAGGACAGGGGAACCGCTATGACAGCTGCTGCACCAAAGCTGGAACGCTTTTCGTCTATCGACACGCTGCGCGGATTTGCCGTTCTGGGCATTCTGATGATGAATATCCAGGCGTTCGCCATGCACGCCAACGCCTATCAGTATCCGCTCGCGCACATGGATTTCACCGGAGCCAACCGGACAGTCTGGTGGATTGCATTCACATTCTTCGAGGTGAAATTCATCACGATTTTCTCGACCTTGTTCGGTGCCGGCATCGCCCTGATGCTTGGCGACGACCGCAGCCAGGGAACACGTCAGCACTATCCGCGCATGCTGTGGTTATTGGTGTTCGGCCTTGTCCACGCCTACGTCTTCTGGTTCGGCGATATCCTTGTAGCCTACGCGCTGGTGGGCATGGTGGCGGTGCTGCTTCGGGGATTGCCGGTCGCGAAACTCTTATTCTGGGGCCTGTTTGCGATCGCGATCAACGGGCTGATTTTCATCGGGATATTCTCTATCTTCAATCTCCTTCCCGGCGAGATCGACCCTGTCGCTTTGGGAATGGCGCCCTCCGCGGAAGATTTGCAGGACACGGTAGCGCTTTATCAGGCGGGCTTCATTGACCGGCTACCGTATAATGCCGGCTTTGCAGCCCTGGGCCAGGTCATGGGATTGATCTTCTTCGGTGCCCGTACTTTCGGCCTCATGCTGATCGGCATGGCCTTGTTCAGGTCGGGTTTTCTCACCGCCCGATGGTCCATGCCCGTATATCTGCTGTGTTCCGCAATAGGTTTGGGTGTTGGGTTGCCGCTTGCCGGCTGGGCCGGAAATGCCGCGATTGCGGACAATTTCGATCTCACCCATATGTGGAAACATCAGGGTGCAAACTACGTCGCCAGCCTGTTTGTCTCTTTCGGTTATGCCTCGGTGGTGATGCTGCTCAGCAAGATCAACGCGTTCAAAATCATCCTTTACCCGTTCACGGCTGCCGGACGCATGGCTTTCACCAACTATCTGAGCCAGACCCTGATCATGACCTATCTGTTTGTCGGCCCGCCGGGGCTGGGCTGGTTCGGCACTCTGGAGCGTGTGGAACAGGCCCAGCTGGTGGTGACGGTCTGGATCGGCCAGCTCATCTTCTCTGTGCTTTGGTTGAGCCTCTTCCGCTTCGGCCCGTTTGAATGGCTGTGGCGGTCCCTGACCTATGGACGCCTGCAACCGATCCTGAAATCCCGCGATGTGGTGCAGGCCGCGGGGCCGCCGGGCGGCTAGCGTTCGTCTTCGGGTGTGTCCGGCTGGTTCTCCGGCCGGGCCGCCTCGAAGGCCGGATGGGCCTGCGCGGCTTCATCAGCCGCCACGAGACGCGGAAAAGCATCCAGCGCCAGGCCAAAGCGCCGCGCATTATACATTTGCGGCACCAGATAGACGTCCGCCATCGTCGGCAGGCCGCCCCACAGATAGGGGCCGGAGCGATTGTCGGCCTCGGCCATCTTCTCGAGAGCCGCAAAACCGTCCCCGATCCAGCGCTGGCACCACGCCGTCACGCCATCGCTATCCTGCTCATATGCGGTGCGTAGATATTGCAGGATGCGCAAATTCTGGATCGGATGAATGTCGCAACCGATGACGGCAGCATAGGCCCGGATGCGGGCCCGTTCGGCCGGGGTTCCGGGCAGAAGCGGCGGTTCCGGATGGGTCTCTTCCAGATATTCCAGAATGGCCGGTGACTGGATCAGCCGTACGCCGTCAATCTCCAGCAGCGGGACGAGCCCCTGCGGATTGAGCGCCTTGTAAGCCGCACCGCGCTGGTCACCATCCTTCAGATTGACCGGCAACTGATCATAATCGAGGCCCTTGAAATTCATCGCGATGCGCAGGCGGTAACTCGTGCCCGAGCGCCAGTAGCCATGCAGCAGGGTCATCATTCAGGCCTTTCGGTCAGTCATGCGGAAGGATAATGGCGGCAGCCCCTCAATCGTGGCTTCGACCCGGTCGCCGGGCAGCAGTGGTCCCACACCGGAGGGCGTCCCGGTAAACACCAGATCGCCGGGCCGCAGCGTGAAATACTTGCCGATGAGGGCGAGGAGCTCGGGCAGGGACCGGTTCATCTGGCCCAGATCGCCATCCTGCCGCACCTGGCCATTCACGGACAGGCGGATCACGCCGCTTGCCGGAGGTGGCCCCGGGCGCAGCGCCCCGATCACCGCGCCATTGTCGAACGCCTTGCCAATCTCCCACGGACCACCGCGCTTCTTCGCCATCGCCTGCAGGTCACGCCGGGTGAGGTCGATCCCCACACCGGCCGCGATCACGCCATCCGGGCCGATCGCAGTAACCATCTCCACCTCGTGATGCAGATCAGTGGTCACCGGCGGGTAGGGCACGTCCGGCCTCCGCGTCAGCGCGCTGGCAGGCTTCATGAACAGGACCGGTTCTGCACCCATGTCCGTGCCGCCCATTTCGCGGATATGTTCGGCATAATTCTGGCCGACACAGAAGATGCGGTTGACCGGAAAATCGGCGGCACCTTCAACGGGCACGGCAATGACCGGGGCGGGATCAAACAGATAGCTCATACCCATCCGCATACCGCCCCACGAACCTGGCGTCGAGGCGACAATTTAGTTGCAAATGTAACTAAATTCCGTCATGAGGGGGCAAGTTTTCGAGGCGCGGGCGCAACGCCCCCTCGCTGTCTGCCAGCATCAAAGGAGCATAACCATGGCCGATCTGTTTGAAAATCCGCTGGGAACCGACGGGTTCGAATTCGTGGAATATACCGGTCCGGACCCGGACGCGCTGGAAAAACTCTTCCGCGCGATGGGCTTTGCTGCCGTTTCAAAGCACAAATCCAGGGACATTACCCGCTTCAAGCAGGGCGATATCAATTTCCTCCTCAACCGCGAAAAAACCGGTCAGGCAGCCGGATTTGCCAAGGTGCACGGCCAGTCCGCCAACGCCATGGCGTTCCGGGTGAAGGATGCGAAATTTGCCTATGAAGAAGCCCTGAAACGCGGAGCTGAAGCCTTTGGCGAAGGCATCTGGACCAATATAGACGAGGTTCCGGCCCTCAAGGGCATTGGCGGTTCGGTCCTCTATCTGGTCGATAAATATGGTGCCAATGGCGACATCTATGGCGATTTCGAACCAACCGGCGAAACCGATACCGGCGGCGTTGGCCTCGAAGTCCTCGACCACCTGACCCACAATGTCGACCAGGGCCAGATGGCGGTCTGGGCCGATTTCTACGAGCGCGTCTTCAATTTCCGCGAAATCCGCTATTTCGACATCAAGGGCAAAAAGACCGGCCTGTTCTCCAAAGCGATGACCGGACCTTGCGGCAAGCTCCGCATCCCGCTCAATGAAAGCCAGGACGAAAAGTCCCAGATCGCCGAATTCCTGCGTGATTACAATGGTGAAGGCATTCAGCATATCGCATTGACGACGCAGAATATCTACAAGACCGTCGATGCGCTGCGTGAGGCAGGCGTCATCTTCCAGGACACGCCGGACACCTATTACGAGCTGATCGATACCCGCGTGCCGGGTCATGGCGAGCCGGTGGCCGAACTTGAAAAGCGCCGCATCCTTCTGGATGGCGATGTTGAGAACAAGGAAGGCCTGCTCCTGCAGATTTTTACCCAGACGGTCATCGGCCCGGTCTTCTTCGAGATCATCCAGCGCAAGGGCAATGAGGGTTTCGGTGAAGGCAATTTCAAGGCCCTGTTTGAATCCATCGAGCTCGACCAGCAACGCCGCGGCGTTCTGGCCTAGTCGGTTTCATGCCTGAAAACGCCACGCTCCGGCTAGAGGCCTATCTGCCTTACCGCCTGTCTGTGGCGTCCAATCGCACCAGCCGCTGGGTGGCGCGCTCCTATGAAGCCAAATTCGGCCTCTCCATCTGGCAATGGCGGGTGATCGCCGTGCTGGGCGGGGCCGACCGGCTGACCGCGCAGGCGCTCACCGAGTCCACGGCGATGGACAAGGTCACGGTCTCGCGTGCCGTCCGCGCCCTGATAGAACGCGGCCTGGTGGAACGTAAAAAGCATCAGAGCGATGGCCGTTCTGCCCTTCTGGAACTGACACCGGCCGGGCGCAGCGTCTATGACGAAGTGGCGCCGATTGCCCTGAAACATGAGGCCGATCTGCTGGACGGGTTCAGCCCGGAGGAGATCGGGATGCTGACAGATTTGTTGTTGCGGCTGGAGCAGCGCGCGGACGACCTTGCGCAGGATTAGGCGAACAGTCTCATAATTAACTTACCTCAAGGTGGGGTGCCGGCCAGAGGCCGGCCTCGAACCACGCACCGCGTTGGACGCCTCCTACGAAGCTTGCTGCGCTCGCATCTCAGGATAAGGTGAGTCGATCATCGTCACCCTCCGACTTGCCTGCCCTCGCGGAGGCGAGGGATCGGAGGGTCTCATCAAAACGCGAGATCGCCCGGTCAAGCCGGACGATGACGGGATTTGAGAGTCATGCCACGCAGCGCAGTTGGAACACCTAACCCGCCAGAATGAACAGCGTCAGCCAGTGCGCGCGGATGGCGGGCTGGTCCTGGCCCTCCACCTCGACGGTGACATCCCAGTGGCTGAGCCACTGGCCCGGCTTTCGTTCTTCAACACTGGCGTATTTGAAGTGCGCGCGGATGCGCTTGCCGACCGGAACCGGTGATGAAAACCGCACCTTGTCGAAGCCGTAATTCATCGGAATGGCGTTCGGCGGCATGGGCGGCAGGCAGGTCTCACCCAGATGCGAGAGCATGGACAGCGTAAAATAGCCATGCGCGATGGTGCCGCCAAACGGCGTTTCCGCTTTGGCGCGTTCGATATCGACATGGATGAAGTTGTGGTCAATTGTCAGATCGGCGAACTGGTTCACCCGGTCCTGGGTCATTTCAAACCAGTCCGATGTAAAAGTCTGGCCTTGTAGCGCGAGATAATCCTGAACGCTCATCACTTACTCCTGTACGTGGCGCAGCCAGTTGCGCGTATCTTCTGTCTTTCCGGAGAAAAGGCCGAAAAAGGCCTCCTGAACAGAGCGCGTGACCGGATAATCGCCCGTGCCGACATCGATGTGATCAACCTTTTTGATCGGCGTCACTTCTGCGGCTGTACCGGTGAAGAAAATCTCGTCAGCGGAATAGAGCGCTTCGCGGGGAAGGGACTGTTCCTGAACGCTGTGTCCCATATCGGCCAGCAGCTTGATGACGGTATCGCGGGTGATGCCCTTCAGGATGGAGGCCGCACCCGGCGGCGTGCGGATGACGCCGTCCTCGACCAGGAAGAGATTCTCGCCCGAGCCTTCCGATAACAGCCCGTCGCGGCCCAGACCGATGCCTTCAGCCACGCCGCGATCCTTGGCTTCATAACCGATCAGCATGGAGGAAAGATAATTCCCCGCCGCCTTCATGCCGGGCGGGATGGTATTGGGGGCCAGCCGGTTCCAGCTGGAAACCGCGACATTGACACCGTTCTTCAGCGCGTCCTCACCCAGATAGGCCCCCCAGGGGAAGGCCGCGATCATCAGATGGATCGGCGTATCACGCGCCGTCACCCCGACGGAGCCCGCGCCGCGGAAAGCCAGCGGGCGGATATAGCCGGAGGTCAGATTGTTATCGCGGACCGCGGCACAACAGGCCTCGCATACCGTGTCGAAGTCATAGGGAATTTCGATCCGGTACATCCGCGCCGAGCGGTAGAGCCGCTTGATATGATCCTCCAGCCGGAAGATCGCCGGCCCGTCCGGCGTGTCATAGGCGCGAATGCCCTCAAACACTGATGAGCCATAATGCAGGGCATGGCTCATCACATGGACCGTACAGTCCTCCCAGCGGCGTATCTCGCCATCCATCCAGATATAATCGGCTTTTTTCAACGCTTTTCCTCCCGATGAATGGTTGATGCCTGAAGGGATACGCTAAAAAGCCGGAAAGGGGGAGGGGGCGGAAGCGGTACTATATTTTTGCTGCCGCAATCGCCTTGACGATCAGCTCACGGGCTACGCTTGCGCCTTCCCAGCCCTGCACCTTCACCCATTTATTGGGTTCAAGATCCTTGTAGTGCTCGAAAAAGTGGGTGATGCGGGCCAGCTGCGCCGGCAGAATGTCGGAATAGTCATTCACATTATCATAATAGGGCGTCAGCTTGTGATGTGGTGCGGCAAGGATTTTCTCATCCAGCCCGCTTTCATCTTCCATCAGCAATACGCCAATTGGCCGCGCCCGCACAACGCATCCCGGGATCAGCGTGGTCGAGCCGAGCAGCAAAACGTCAATCGGATCACCATCATCCGACAGCGTGTGCGGGATGAAACCGTAATTGCAGGGATAGCGCATCGGTGTGTGCAGGAAGCGGTCGACGAAGACCGCGCCGGAGGCCTTGTCCATCTCGTATTTGATCGGGTCGCCGCCGATCGGCACTTCCACGATCATGTTGAAATCTTCGGGCGGATTCTCACCGATGGAGATGGCGTCGATATTCATGGAGGCGATCCTGCTAGTGAAAGCTGGCGCGGCATAGCGCCGGAGGCCTGTCAGGGCAAGCTTTCAAACTCACGCAGAAGGATGTGGTCACCGAACTCGGACTCATCGCCATTGGCATCATTCACGGCCAGCCAGAAGCGCACAGGCGCGTTCGTGTCAGCGGCACATTTATGCTCCCAAAGAGCACCCGGCGGTCAATGTTCAGACCCGATTACAAGGTCGGCCAGTGCGGCCTCGAGCTCAGGTACGAGGCCGGTGATGTCATCGACAATCCCGACATCACTGTTGATCTGGAACGCCACTGTCACGCCGTGATCGGGATAATGGCGCAGGCTTGAGACATAGCCGGGGATCCAGCCTCCATGGCCCCAGACCGAACCGTGCGATGTGCTCTCATGAATCGCAACGCCAGCGCCGTATAGAATGCCGGGCGTGTCAGGATCGACTGGTACGCTATCCAGCAACCGGTCGAGATAAGGCTGGGTCATGGCCACGCCTCCGAACAGCAGGTGTCCCCAGCGCACCAGATCGGCTGATGTCGAGGCAAAACCACCCCCTGCCGACTCCACGATCGGATTCCACAGCAGCACCCCCGCCGCGTCGGCGGTGCGTTCCGGCATACCGAAGGGATTTTCGGACGCGACATAACCCACGGCCAGCCCAGGCAAGTCCCGAAGGCTCGAGGGCATCGTTCCCGTCAGGCCGAGCGGGCCCAGAAAGCGCGTAACGACGGCGTCCTGCCAGGGCCGCCTGGTCACCTCTTCGATCACCAGCCCGAGTAGGATATAGCCCGTGTCGCTATAGGCCCATGCAGCATCGGCCTCGAACAGCGGTTCCTCACCCGTCACGAAGGCCATCAGATGGTCGGGATCGAAATCGCCTTCGTCCGTCGTGAGCTGTGCCCAGTCCTGCTGGAACGCAGGCAGGTGCACATGGTCTGGCAGACCAGACGTATGGTGCAGGAGATGATCGATGGTGATGGCATCCGCGTTGGGCAGCGCGTCAAACCATGGCCGATCTCCCAGATGCGCAGACAACAGGTCGGCCCGTGAGAGCGAACCCTCGCTTTCCAGCGCCAGAACCGTCGCAGCGACGAAGGTCTTGCCGATGCTTGCTGCGAGCATCGGTGTTTCGGGCGTCATGGCCCTCACATTCTCGACATCGGCAAGGCCGACCGCTACTGACACCACCGTTCCATCAGGCAGTGCGATTGCGGCAGTTGCCCCCGGAAAGGCGTAGCGGACATGGAAGTCCTCTAGCATCGCCTCCAGCCGCATTGTGATATCCACCCCCTCCTGCGCCATCAGGGGCGTCGTGGTAAAGGCTAACGCTATAAGACCTACTGCGATCAAGACCTTGCGCATGCGATTACTCTACCGCTTTGGGAATTGCGGCCGTCGCACCCGGAATGACCTCGGTCGCCGCCCCTTCACGGGTGAACATCGTGCCCCGGTTCCACCACACAACGATGCCGGCCACCCCGACGAGGATGATTGTGTCCCAAGGCTGTGCATCGGGCCAGAACGGGTTGATAAGTTGCCAGTGAAACAGCATCGGCCACAGTATGCTGCCCCGCGCACTGTTGAAGATCGGCGTGACCAGCACCGCAAGCGTCACGTTGCCGATGAAGAAGGGGAGGAAATTCCAGTCGGCATAGACAGTGCTTGACAGGAAGAACGCGGGTAGATGCCAGAAGCCCCATGTTGCGCCGATGATCAGGCCTGCCCAGATCGGTGCCATGTGCCGCTGCAACAGGGGCTGCATCACCCCGCGCCAGCCGAACTCCTCAATCGGGCCCAGCATCAGCATCATGAACAGGATCGCCATAACCGGGCCGGCCCCTTCGGGTGGCAACGGTGCCAGAACCGGGCCGCCCTTGATCAGTGAGCCCGCGACGAACACCAGTGGCAGGAAAAGCAGAATGAAGGCAGCCCAACCCACCGGACACCGCCACAACAGGAGCCGGGATAGGAAAGGGCGGATGCCGGACAGGCCTGAATAAAGAAACAGAACAACGAAAGCCGCGACTGCCGGAGACCATGTCGCGAGGAAAAAGAAGGGATGCGAGCCGCTGATCTCGCCAAATGTGGCTGCCGCCATTTCGGGGGCGAGTATGTAAACTCCAATCAGCCCCCATGTGATGAAGAACGTTATGCAGAGAAAAGAGATGAGTGCCGACGACGATATGCTGAATCCGGCTGTCGAATGTTGATCGATTTGCATGGGGTCGGCTCCAAGGAAACGAGGGGACGGATCATTGTCGCACAGAAGGACGGGAGGGTCTCCTCATTCGGAATCGTTCATTCCTCGATCAGGACCTGACCGTATGACAGGCTTCCGGAGTTGGAATAGTCCTGCG
>PFFX01000134.1:20743-23656 GCA_002783385.1 Rhodobacterales bacterium CG15_BIG_FIL_POST_REV_8_21_14_020_59_13
AAATCTCTCCATCGCTGACAAGAGGTTCTGCCGATACCCTAGCGCAGGATCGGCACGGTTTCACGCCTCTCTTCGCCTGTGCCGCCTTCGGGCGGGCGTTGCCATCCGAAGCCGGAGGCGAAGGGTGGTGCGCCCACAAGGATTCGAACCTTGGACCCGCTGATTAAGAGTCAGCTGCTCTACCAACTGAGCTATAGGCGCACATAAACCTTCGCCAGCGGGGACCGCTGGAAGGCCGCGGAACATACGCCCGGATTTGACAAAATCAAGACGGTTTCCACGCCTGGCAAGGAAATCATAACTGCTATGCGCTAGATGCAAGGACTTCCGATCCAAAGCAAGGACTGGCGGCATGATCTTCGACCGCGCCCATCTCCATCAATACACCGCCGGTGATGCGGCGCTGGAAGCCGAGCTCGTCGGCCTGTTGCGCGATCAGGCGGAACGCTGTCTTGGCGCCATGAGTGCGGCCAGCGATGGAAATGCCTGGAAAGCGGCGGCGCACACACTGAAAGGCGCAGCACGCGGCGTCGGCGCTTTCGAACTGGGAGAGGCGTGTCAGCGCGCTGAAGACGCGCCGCAAGCGGCCTGGCCCATCGCCGTGATCGAGGTGCGCCGTGCCGCCGATGCGGCCTTTGCCGAAATCGAGACCGTGCTGGCGGCTTAAACGCGCGTGGCGTCCCAGACGGTAAACTCGTACGCAATCGATGCTTCCACCAGCGCTTCCCAAACAGGTTCGGCAATGGCGCGGGGCAGACCGGCCGCATCCGCGGCCACACCCACCTTGGTCAGGACATCCTGCTTGCGTGCTTCATCACGCACCGCGCTGCGGTCCGGCTTGATCCGCGCGGCAGCCTCCATATAGGCGGTCCGGATCGCGATCAGCCGTACCAATTCCCGGTCAATCGCGTCTACGCCCTCGCGGACTTCGGGCATGGTCTGGCAGTCTTCAGGGGATTCGACGTCGGGCAATGTCACGGCCTTGTTGTTCGCATTTCAATCGCTTCCCTTCTATGGCCAACATGCGCCAGCGCCAAGTCATTGGCCTGCGGCACGCAGCCGCGTTAGGCTGGACGCCAGAGGTGAGGAGATTCGGGCATGTCGAAAATTACGCTTTACGGCGCATCAAGCAGCGGCAATTGCCTGAAAACCCGCTGGATCGCGGATCTGTTGGGCGTCGAGTATGACTGGCGCGAAATGGATGTTTTCGCCGGTGATACGCGAACCGAGGATTTCCTCGCCCTCAATCCCGCCGGGCAGGTGCCCTGCATGGTCCGCGGGGATGGCCGCGTCCTGGCGCAATCCAACGCCATCATGCTCTATCTCGCTGAAGGCTCGGCGCTGATCCCGGACGACGCCTTTGACCGTGCCAAGATGATGGAATGGATGTTCTGGGAACAATATTCCCACGAGCCCGCCATCGCCGTGCGCCGCGCCCAGCTGAAATTCATGAATATCCCCGAAGCAGAGATCGACCCGATGCTGATGCAGAAGGGCCGCCGCGCGCTGGGCGTAATGGAGCTGCGCCTGATGGCCCGCGATTTCATCGTCGGCGAAAGTTTCACCCTCGCGGATGTGGCCCTCGTCGCCTATACGCGCGTCGCTCATGAGGGCGGGTTCGATCTGGAAGACTTTCCGGCCGTGCGCTCCTGGGTGCACCGGGTCGAGCGTGAACTGGGCCTGGAACCGGGCGAATACGAGAATATCGAGCTGGCCTGACGCCCCGGCGCACTCAGCGCCCCAGCTCCTTCATCGCATTATCAACCCCTTCAAGGGTCAGGGGGAACATGCGGTGCGGCCCGATAATGTCCTGCACCAGCCGGATGGAATAGGCGTGCTGCCACCATTTTTCCGGCTCGGGATTGAGCCAGACAAGGTCGGGATATTGGGTCACCACGCGGTTGAGCCAGACCGCGCCGGCCTCTTCATTCCAGCTTTCGACCGAGCCACCGGCATGAGTGATTTCATAGGGCGCCATGGACGCATCGCCGACGATGACGATCTTCCAGTCGCGGCCATATTTATGCAGCAGGTCCATCGTTGGTACGGTTTCGGACCGGCGGCGGTAGTTGGACTTCCACACGCCTTCATAGAGGCAGTTGTGGAAGTAGTAATATTCCAGATTCTTGAAGGTCGAGCGCGCCGCCGAGAACAATTCCTCGCAGGATTTGACATGAGGATCCATTGACCCGCCGACATCGAACAGCACCAGCACCTTGATCGCATTGCGCCGTTCCGGGCGCATCTTCACATCCAGCCAGCCCTGCCGCGCGGTCGCATCAATGGTGTGGTCGAGATCAAATTCCTCTCTTGCGCTATCGCGCGAGAATTTCCGCAGGCGGCGCAGGGCGACTTTCAGATTGCGCGTGCCCAGCTCGCGGTCGCCATCAAGGTCTTTATAACGGCGTTGCTCCCAGACCTTGGCCCCGCGCTTGTGTTTTGACTGGCCGCCAATGCGTACGCCGGCCGGATTATACCCGCCATGGCCGAAGGGCGAGGTGCCGCCCGTACCGATCCATTTCGAGCCGCCCTCATGGCGCTCCTCCTGATCTTCGAGACGTTTTTTCAATGTCTCCATCAGGTCTTCAAACGAGAGCGCTTCCAGCGCTTCCATCTCTTCGGGCGTCAGCAGCTTTTCCATCGCCTGGCGCAGCCATTCGGCCGGGATGTCCTCTGTTTCAAACAGGATGGAGAGCGCCTCCACGCCTTTGAAGACATGACCGAACACCGCATCGAATTTGTCGTAATTGCGCTCATCCTTCACCAGTGCCGCGCGGCTGACCGAATAGAAATGGTCGATTTCCGGACGCACCGCGCCCTTGTCCAGCGCTTCCAGAAGCGTCAGATATTCCCGCGTCGTAACCGGAATTTTCGCCGCGCGCAAATGGGTGAAGAACTGGTGGAGCATGAGCT
>PFFX01000055.1:0-1060 GCA_002783385.1 Rhodobacterales bacterium CG15_BIG_FIL_POST_REV_8_21_14_020_59_13
CGGGTGTGTGGTCGCATGTGGACGGACCGGCCGCAGCCATTATAGCGTTCAATGCATTGATGCGGGGCGAGTAGACGAGGTTGACCATGGTCTGTCGCGTAGTAACCGCGCTTATTCTTTTCCTTCTGGCCGCTACCGGACAAGCGGCGGCGCAGGATGCGGCACCCTCTGCCGATGTGCCTGTTGACGCGCACTCCGGGGAAGATGCGCCCGCGCCGCCCTTGCGGGGATTGCAGCTCATTGATGTCGACCGCCAGAATGACGCGCTTTCGATCGACGGTGCGGACGCGGACACGCCGGTGACGGCCGCGCCGTCCGGACAGTCCAGTGTGGCTGAAATATTCGACCAGGCGCAGCTGGCCTATGCGACCGGGGAATTTGAAACCGCCTATATTCATGCCCGTACCGCGGCTTCTGGCGGGCATGCGCGGGCGGCCACCCTGGCCGGTTTGCTGAACGAAAACGGACAGATTGAAGCGGCCAGCGATGCTCAGGCCGTGCGCTGGTATCGCCGCGCCGCGGATCAGAACGAGCCCGTCGCGCTTTACCGGCTCGGGGGTATGGCTCAGGCGTCGCGCGGCAGTCTGCTGCCGAATGAGGCGCGCACCTATTTCCAGCGATCCGCCCAGGCCGGGAATATTGATGCCATGCTGGCCTATGCCCTGATCCTGAAAGCCTCACCCGTGCCGCAGGATGCGCCGCTGGCGATGGAATGGGCGGAACGCGCGGCCAGCCAGGGTGATGCGGAAGCGATGTTCCAGCTGGCCCAGATGCATGATGTGTGGGAGCGCGGGCCGCAAAACCCCGAAGCCGCCCGTCAGTGGTATGTGCGCGCTGCCGAAGCCAATCATGCCGAAGCCGCCCTGCAGGCTGGGTTGATGGCCAATTCCGGCGAAGGCGGTGCTGAAGAGGCCGCGCTGGCCTTCGACCTGATCCGGCAATCGGCAGAGGCCGGCTTTGCCCCGGCCATGGGTCAATATGGCCTCATGCTGCATGCCGGCGGGCCGGACCGTGAACCGGATCCGGTGCTCGCTGCGGAATGGTTTGCGCAGGGCGCGGT
>PFFX01000055.1:1123-2024 GCA_002783385.1 Rhodobacterales bacterium CG15_BIG_FIL_POST_REV_8_21_14_020_59_13
CCGTGATCTTGTCCGGTCCTATTACTGGACGCTGATGGCCGAATACGAAATGGATGGTTCACTGTCAGCCAATACCGACCGGACCCGGCTTCAGGCGCAGCTGGAAAACCATCTTTCCCAAACAGAAGCTGAACAGATCCGCTCCGAAATTGCCGCATATCGGGCACGATAACCCTGATTGGGTCCTTTTGATGCCTTGACCCAGAGTCAGCCTCCAGCCTGTCAGACAACAACAGGGGAGGCTGACATGACCACTCATTTTGATACCGCTCTGGAACACATTCTCCGGTATGAAGGCGGCTATGTGGACCATCCGTCAGATCCCGGCGGGGCCACCAATATGGGCATCACTATCGGCACGCTGGCCGAATGGCGCGGCACGCCGGTGACAAAAGAGGATGTCCAGCATCTGACGCTCCAGGAAGCGGGCCAGATCTACAAGGCGCGATACTGGGATGCCTGCCGGTGCAGCGACATGCCGAAGGGGGTGGGATTCATCCTGTTTGATGCGGCCGTCAATCACGGCCCCTACCGCGCGACGGTTTTCCTGCAACAGGCCGCCGGTGTGGCCGATGACGGCATTATCGGCCCGCAGACGCTGGGCGCGGTCAATGCCGCTGATGCCGCCACGCTGGTTGAGGAGTATGCCGCCCGCCGCATGCATTTCTACGGCAAGCTGTCGACTTTTTCGGTGTTCGGCCTTGGCTGGTCACGCCGTCTGATGAGTGCGGTTTCACTGGCCATGCCGAAACCGGAGCCTGCGGGCTGGTCTGATCCGCCACCGCCGTTTGACACCAGCGATCTTCCCGACAATTCAAGCAATGGAGCCTGGGTATGATAAACCGCAGACGCAATCAGGCCCGCGAGCTTCTGATGCTGGCGGGATTCGATGACACGATGG
>PFFX01000055.1:2060-5280 GCA_002783385.1 Rhodobacterales bacterium CG15_BIG_FIL_POST_REV_8_21_14_020_59_13
TGCTGTCGCTGGCGGCCACAGCGACTGGCGAACGCGATCCAAGCCAGATCGGGACCCGCTTGCTGGAAAGCCCGGAACTGCGCGAAGCCGTCCGCAATGTGATGCAGGAGGCCGACAGCAGGGACCGTTTCGGCACCGCCCGCCGCCGGGGCCGCCGCAAGGGTTTCATCCTGGCCCTGGCCTGGGTGGGGGCGGCGGTGCTGGCTGTCATGTTTCTGGGTCAGATCTTCCCGGACATCGAGGCGCAATTGCCCGCCTTCCTGCAAGGCGGGGCGAGCCGTGATGCCGCCATTGCGGCGCTGGGCGGGGCGAGTTTTCTCGTCAAGGATGCTTTTGATTGGCTGTTTGGCGGATACCGCCTTCCGGCTCGTGAAGGGATCTAGGCGGTCAGTGCTTGCCGCCCGCCGCACTGCCTGATAGGACGCGCGCAACTTTCCAGCCCTCGTCCGCCTGGCGGGCGGGGGCCGGTTACATCGTGAAGACAGCCAACGGGATGATCGTCCATGAAGATCAACGGGAATGAAGTGAAGCCGGGCATGGTGCTGCAGCATCAGGACACACTGTGGACGGTGGTGAAAGCCGATGCGGTCAAGCCGGGCAAGGGCGGGGCTTTTGCCCAGGTTGAAATGAAAAACATTTTCGACGGGCGCAAACTGAACGAGCGTTTCCGTGCCGCTGACAAGGTGGAGCGTGTGCGTCTGGAGCAGAAAGACTTCCAGTTCCTGTTCAAGGACGACACGATGGCGACCTTCATGGATCAGGAAAATTACGAACAGATTGAATTGCAGCTGGATTTCGTTGGCGAGGAGACGGCCTCCTATCTGACGGACGGGATGACCGTCGTGCTGGAATTCTATGAGGAGCGGCCCATCGGTCTGACCCTGCCGCAATTTGTTGAACTGGAAATCGCCGATACCGAGCCGGTCGTCAAAGGCCAGACAGCAGCCAACTCCTATAAACCCGCCGTTCTGAGTAATGGTGTCCGCACCTCTGTGCCACCTTTTGTGGGCGTTGGCGAACGGGTGATCATTTCCACCGAAGACGGCAGCTATCAAAAGCGGGCTGACTAGACGATGGGACGTGTCACAGCGCTTATGGAAGTCATGCAGAACGCCGCCCGCAAGGCGGGCCGCGGGCTGGCGCGTGACTTTGGCGAAGTCGAACATCTTCAGGTTTCGCGAAAGGGGCCGGCAGATTTTGTGTCTGCCGCGGACCGCAAGGCCGAGGACACAATTTACGAGGCACTGGATGCAGCGCGTCCGGGCTATGGCTTCCTGATGGAGGAGCGCGGCGAGGTCGAAGGCACCGACAAGACCCACCGCTGGATCGTGGATCCGCTGGATGGAACTACGAATTTCCTCCACAGCCAGCCGCATTTCGCCGTGTCCATCGCTCTGGAGCGTCTGGGCGAGATTGTTGCGGGGGTTATCTATAATCCGGTCAATGGTGATCTGTTCCATGCTGAGAAAGGCTATGGTGCCTGGCTGGACGATCGCCGTTTGCGGGTCTCGGGCCGCCGCGAGCTGACTGAATGCGTGATTGCCACCGGGACGCCGTTTTTCGGCAAGCGCGGCCATGCCCGCTTCCTCAAAGAGCTGCACCAGATCATGCCGGGCGTGGCCGGTATCCGCCGCTATGGTGCTGCATCTCTGGATCTGGCCTGGACAGCGGCCGGTCGCTTTGATGCGTTCTGGGAACGGGATCTGAAAGCCTGGGACATCGCCGCCGGCATCATCATGGTGCGTGAAGCGGGCGGTTATCATATCGAGGCGGATGGCGCAGGCGATCCGCTGGAAACCGGCAATATCATCGCCGGCAATGAAAATATCTCGCGCCAGATTGCCGAAAAGCTGAAAGCGGCCGCCTGACCGGCCAGCGTGCATTCATGCCGGGTGTGCTTTCCTGCGATTCGGGGAGGTGAACCATGATTGAATTACTGGCTCTGGCGGTTTCGGACATCAGCGATGATTGCACATGGAACGGCATTCCGCTTTATGGCGAGGTGCAGGTGGTGGAAAGCTTCGCCGATATAGACGTGGAAGTGGTCACCAGCTTTCCCGATCTGAATGTCAAAGTGGTAGAGAGCTTTCCCGATGACTGCGGGGAATGGAAATTCGTCGACAGCTTTCCCGATTTCACCATCCGCTTTGTTGATAGCTTTGGCGATATACAGATCGAATTTGTTGAGAGCTTTCCCGGCATCGACTAGCGTCACTTCATGTCATTCTATGAAGAGCATGTTCTGCCGCATCTGATCGGGGCCGCCTGCGGGGTGAAGCCGATCACACATCAGCGCCGGCTGATTGTGCCGCATGCCGAAGGGTGTGTGCTCGAGGTCGGGCTCGGAGCCGGACCGAATCTCGCTTTCTACGACCCGTCAAAGGTTGATCTGGTGTTCGGACTGGAACCCTCGGCCGGCATGCGCCGCAAGGCCCGCAAGGCGGTGGCGGCCAGTCCGGTGAAGGTCGAGCTGATAGATCTTCCGGGCGAAAACGTGCCGCTTGACGATGCCAGTGTCGATACAGTGGTGCTCACCTATACGCTTTGCACCATCCCCGGCTGGCGGCAGGCGCTCGCTGAAATGCGGCGGGTGCTGAAGCCCGGCGGACGTTTGCTGTTTTCCGAGCATGGGCTTGCACCGGATGCCGGGATCGCAAAGTGGCAGAGGCGGATAGAGCCGGCATGGAAAGCCATTGCCGGAGGGTGCCATCTGACGCGGCCCATGGACCGGATGATCACCGAAGGCGCGTTCAGCTTTGACCGCATCGAGACCGGCTATCTGCCGCACTCACCGAAGTTCGCCGGATTCAATTACTGGGGCTCTGCCCGTCCCCGTTAGGCGCAGGCCGAACAGCGCGGCGCGGACGGATCGCTTTCCAGACGCTTGGGGGCGATCCCTTCACCGCACTCCACGCACCAGCCATATTCGCCCTCATCAATACGTTTGAGCGCAGCTTCAATCCGGCGGATGGACATGGCGCGGCGCGAATCAGCGGCTTTGGCCATGGCCTGGACCTGCATGGAATCCAGACGCGACAGACGGCCAACGGATTGTTGATCCAGCACCACCGGTTTGCGGTCATCATTGCCGTTGCGGGACAGGGCCAGCAATTCCTCTTTCAGGTCCAGCAGGCGCTGGCGGGCGGCGGTCAGGTCAATAGACATGCCGCCGGTCTAACACTGCCAGCCAGCCCGGCGCTACTCTTCTTCACTCTGATGA
>PFFX01000097.1 GCA_002783385.1 Rhodobacterales bacterium CG15_BIG_FIL_POST_REV_8_21_14_020_59_13
GCGATCGTAATAACGGGCGTGGTAGCGCCAGTTGGTGCGGGCCGGACGATGATAGCTGCGGTAGTACCGGCGCGCATCAATAGAGCCATTCACATAGCCCCGGCGGTAGGATCCGCGTGAGTCCCGGTAGGTGTGTCCACCGCGATAGCCATTATATCTGTTGACCCGGACATCACGGTCGCTGCGATAAACGCCGTTCCGGCCACCACGTGTGCCGCGATAGGTGTCATTGCGGCCATCGCGCGTTCCGCGATAGCCATCATTCCGGCCACCACGTGTTCCGCGATAGGTGTCATTCCGGCCACCACGCGTTCCGCGAAAGGTGTCATTGCGGCCACCGCGTGTGCCGCGATAGCCATCATTTCGTCCATCACGCGTTCCGCGATAACCGTCGCCCCTGCCTCCGCGACCGCCCCGGGCATCGTCGCCCCGGCCGCCACGTCCCCCGCGCGCGCCATGATCATTTCCGCCACGGCCACCGCCAGCGCCCCTGCCGCCGTGATTCCCTTCATTGGGAACTGTGGCTGTTCGCATGCCACCGGATTCGTTCGGCAGGATGGCACCGCCAGCCCGGTTTCCTCGGCCCCCGCGTGTGCCATCATTGCGTCCGCCACGTCTGTCACGGGCCGCATCATCGCGTTGGCCACGTCTGTCACGGTCCGCATCATCGCGTCCGTCCCGGCGACCGCGCGCACCGTCGCCCCATTCTCCACGGTTACTACGGGCTCTGTCGTCACGGTCGCCACGACGCCTGTCATTCTGGGCCATCGTGATGTCTTGGGAGGCATTAAGGGAGGCACCGAGAAGTGGCGCGTCAGTTTGCTGAATAAAGGCGTCCGCAGGCGGGGCCTCAATGGAAGCCACCATTGCAACTGCAAGTGCCGTTGCTGCGGCCAGCGAAGAAAGTCTTATTGTAAGCATGGATTGCTTCTCCTTTCGGATAAGCCGCACAGGGGCGACCCATTGCCACAAGGTTAACGAATCCGGCATGACGCTAACATGAACGCCTGGTTCAGGTTCGGTGGTTCAGCCTGTTTGCCCGCGATGGCGGAGCTTCTGATCGGCCAGAATGATGGCGGCCATGGCTTCTGCGACAGGGACCGCGCGGATGCCGACGCAAGGATCGTGGCGTCCTTTGGTGGAAATGGCCGTCTCGTTGAGATCCCGATCCAGCGTCCGCCGCTCAATCCGGATCGAGGAGGTTGGCTTGATTGCGATCCGCATGACGATGTCCTGACCGGTCGAAATCCCGCCGAGCACGCCGCCATTATGATTGGACAGAAATTCCGGACCCTCCTTGCCGGCCACCATTTCATCGGCAGCGTCTTCGCCGCGCAGAGCGGCGGCCGCAAAACCGGCCCCGATTTCCACGCCTTTTGCGGCGGGTATGGACATCATGGCGGCGGCCAGTTCTGCATCCAGCTTGCCATAGACCGGCTCGCCCCATCCTGCCGGGAGACCGGAGACATGGAGTTCAACGATGGCACCGGTGGACGAGCCTTCACTGCGGAGCTCGTCGAGACGGTTTGCCCATGCCTCGACGATACCGGCATCCGGTGAAAAGAAAGGATTGCGGCCGGTTTCGTCCCAATCCCAGGCGGTTTTGTCGGCCGGAAGATCACCGAGCTGGATCAAGGCAGCGCGAATTTTGATTCCCGGGCCGAGGACCTGCCGCGCAATGGCCCCGGCTGCGACGCGCGCAGCCGTCTCGCGTGCTGATGACCGGCCGCCGCCACGATAATCGCGGACGCCATATTTGGCGTCATAGGTATAATCGGCATGGCCTGGACGCCATTTGTCGCGGATATTGGAATAATCCTTTGACCGGGCATCGGTGTTTTCGATGATCAGGGAGATCGGCGCGCCGGTGGTCACCGGGCCATCTGTGCGGTCATCGGAAAAAGTGCCGGACAGGATACGCACCTTGTCCGCTTCCTGGCGCGGAGACACATGCCGTCCGGTTCCGGGGCGGCGCTTGTCGAGCCAGGGCTGAATCAGGCTTTCATCCAGCCGCAGTCCGGGCGGGCAGCCATCAATGACCGTTCCAAGCGCGGGCCCATGGCTCTCGCCCCAGGTGGTGACGCGGAATGATCGTCCGAATGTGTTGTTCGACATGGGGTTGCCCGCTCTTTCAGGCTGCAAACTAGATCACGGAACGGCCAGCGTCACGCTGCAGACCGTGCCTTTCGCAGCCAGCCAGCCATCCGGGACGCCGGCGAGCTCTTGACAAAGTCCTCGATAAATTGATTGAGGCCGGTCTCAATGCCCTGGGTTTTGCCGTCTGTTTCTGCACGGATCCGGACCACAGCCGTAAAAGCTGTGTCCCCGATAGCCGGTATCCGCGTTCCGGAGGCTGTTTCCGGCGCGATCCGGAAGACGCCACTTCGGCCTTTGCGGGTGACTGTCCTTGAAAGCCCTGTTCGCGCTTCGTCTGGCGAAAGGGTCAGGTCGATTTCCATGATGTCCGATTTTTCCAAGTGGCGGATGGCCTTGACGGCATCTGCGAGCAGGGAAAGCGTTTCAGGCGTAGCAGGCGTATGATCAGGATGAAGCGCCTTGGCGCGCTGACGGAATGCTGCTTTTGCCTGCGCCAGAGACGCATGCGGCGTAAGGCCCAGCGCTTTCAACGAGCGCAGAATGTCCGGATCAGATCCCCACATGATGCGCAAACTAGATTGATGAAGGTTCCTGATTGGTTGACGAGGGCTATACGCCTATATCCTTGTGCAGCGAGGAGACTGAAAATGAGCCGGAAGACAAGCAACATACCGCAATCCCCGACTGCTGAGGACTATCAGGCGGCAGCCGAGGCGAATGCGGAGGACATATTCGACCGCGATAATCCGTTTGCCCTGTTCGCCGACTGGTTTTCCGACGCCAAGCGCAAGGAACCCAACGATCCCAATGCGATGGCCCTGGCCACAGCAGATGAGACCGGTCTGCCGGATGTGCGAATGGTGCTCCTCAAGGATTTTGATGCGGAGGGCTTTGTCTTTTACACCAATCTGGAAAGCGCAAAAGGATTGCAGATCGGAGCCAACCCGCAAGCTGCGCTGTGTTTTCACTGGAAAAGCCTGCGCCGGCAGATCCGCCTTCGTGGTGCGGTAGTGCCTGTGTCGCCGGACGAAGCCGATGCCTATTATGCGTCCCGCGCCCGTGACAGCCGGATCGGTGCCTGGGCGTCAAAGCAGTCGCGGCCATTGGAAAGCCGGTTTGCGTTGGAAAAAGCGGTTGCGAAAGAGGCGGCGCGATTCGGTCTTGGCCCGGTCCCTCGGCCGCCACACTGGTCCGGATTCAGGTTAAAGCCCCGCCATTTTGAATTCTGGAGAGACCGGCCTTTCAGACTGCACGACCGGTTGGTGTTTGACCTTCGGGAGACAGGTTGGGCGGCAACGCGCCTCTATCCCTGAGCGCGGGAAGCGACAAAAGCCTGAAGTGCCTTACCCACGCGGGAGGTGGCTTTCAGCTTGTCCTTCAGGGGCATGGCTATGGGCGGATCAATATTGGTCTTGTTGACATCAACCACGTAGAGGCGGCCATCCCTCCGGTCCCGCAAGACATCCATTGCGCCCCATTCCAGCCCCATGCGCGCGGCAAATTCTATAAGCTGTGCGATTTCCAATTCCGAGAAAGCCTCACCCGGTTCGAGCAGGCGCACATCGGAATTGATGTTTGTAAATCGTAAGCCGATCTTGCGGCGCTTGATGAACAGCAAGGGCATTTCACGTCCGACAATGACACAGCGGTAATCCATGACCTGATTGCCGCCGCAGCGATTATCGACAAGGCGCTGATAGACGCATCCTGGCTTTGGCGGGAACGGCGCCTTAAGCACCTGGCCATCATGCGCGCCATTGATTTCAGACTTTTCGACCACTTGCCCGGTATAAATCGAGGGATTTACAGCGATGCCGTATCCGAAAGTCTGCTCGAATATGCGCGAGACATGGGACTTTGAAACGTTGGAGCAGCCGAAATTCATGTGGGCCCGGGTTTGCGGAAGAAGGGGGGCGGGAGACGCCGTGGTGTCTTCGAAATAGATCGTCAGATCAGCCTTGGCCTGATTGCGGTCAATGCGGCCACCGACGGCATGGGTACAGGCCCAGATGAAATACCAGGGCCGTGGACGCTGAGGGGTAAAGGCGATTCGTGGGCCATGCAGGCGCAAGGATGCAATCCGCCAGACTTCCATACAGATATAGAAAATCAGCCAGTTCAGACAAACGGCAATGAATTTTCGGCGCAGGGGCAATTGATGCCCGGTGCTTTTGATCGACACGACTCCATCATGGTAGGCCCAATCTGACCACCAGAAAGCGCTGTTCATGTTCGTGTCCTGTCAAAACAGCCCTTGATCCAGCATTTATCCATGTGATTAGCGGCCCAGAGCTTGCGAAGAAGCCATCAGTTGAAACAGGGCTGTATCATGCCGGGATGGGTTCAAGCCATTAATTTTGTCTCAGCGCGCTTGCGCAGAGCTGTTTTTATCCTGTTAATGCTTGCCGCGGTACAGGCCATTCCGGGTGCTTTTTCAGCATCGGTAAATGACGGGACCGCAGCGGATCGCAGCCTCTCACTGCGGCAGGCTATTGATTGAAATTCCGGTGCGCCGCATGAATCGGCAATTGGTCACCAGTAGAGTTAGCGCGTAGATGTTCGGATACATTGCCCGGCGAATTCTGATCGCCATACCCACAATACTGGTCATTATTACGGTCGCATTTTTCATGATGCGCGCTGCTCCCGGCGGTCCTTTTGATCTTGAACGCCCAATGCCTGAAGAAGTGCGTCAGAACATTCTGGAGCATTTCGGTTTCGACCGGCCGCTGCATGAACAATACTTTGCTTATCTGGGGGGGCTTGCTCAGGCCGATTTGGGGCCATCGCTCCGGTTTCGGGACAAGACTGTTGCAGACATCATTGGAGAAGGCTTCCCGGTAAGCGCTACCATTGGCGGCCTGTCCATATTGCTGGCGCTGATGGTGGGCTCTTTCATGGGCGCAATCGCGGCGCTCCGGCAGAACCGGATGACTGATTTTGCCGTCATGGGCTTTGCCATGGGCGGAATTACGATTCCGCCTTTTGTCATGGGACCGATTCTGGCCCTGGTTTTCGGTATCGGACTGGGCTGGCTGCCCGTTGGGGGGCTGGATCCACGTTATGGCATGACGCCGGAGCGGCTGGTGCTACCGGTCATTACCCTGGCCTTGCCACAGATTGCGATCGTTTCGCGTCTGATGCGCGCCAGCATGATTGAAGTCCTGCGATCCAACTATATCCGAACAGC
>PFFX01000048.1:0-2110 GCA_002783385.1 Rhodobacterales bacterium CG15_BIG_FIL_POST_REV_8_21_14_020_59_13
CCGAGCCGGGACACGTCATCAGCCGTGAAGGCTCCGCCGGACACACTGGCGGCTTCGGCCCTGACCTTTTCCTGCCAGTCCGGCCGGCAGGCCAGAATGTAAAGCGCCCAGCCAATGGCGATGGCTGTGGTTTCATGTCCGGCAATGACAAGGCTGAGCACATTGTCGCGGATATCGGTGTCGGAGAGAGCAGCCTCGCCCGTATCGGTCTGCGCCTCCAGCATCAGCTGGAGCAAATCTTCCCGGGTTTCACCGGACGACCGCCGCGCTGCGATTTCCGCACTGACGGCATTGCGCAGGGTTTTGCGCGCCCTCAGCGCCTTCGGACCCAGAATGCGCGGTGTCGTTTCCGGCAGGGGCAGAAGATCGGTAAAGCGGGTGCGCCCGGTTTCGGAAAAGACCAGCTCGATGGCCTCGCGGATCTGGCCGCGGTCAAAATCATTGGCCTCGGTGAACAGCGCCCGCTCGATGACGCTGAGGGCGGCGCGGTTGAGGGCCGGCGTAATGTCGCTGCCCCCGGGTTGACCGGCAAGCGCGATGGCCGCAACGGAGGCAGCATCCGACATGGCCGGCACCAGATTCAGGATACGCTGGCGCACAAAGCCGGGCTGCATGATCTTGCGCTGGGTCTTCCACCAGTCACCATGCGCCGTCAGGATCGCATCGCCGAGAATGGGGCGCAGCATGCGCTGGATCAGCGGGGATTTACGCCAGGCCTCCGGATCGTCCTGCAAAACCGCCTTCATCTCCTCCGGGCCGGACAGGGTATGAATTGTGCGTCCAAGAAAGGGGGCGGAAATCCGGGTGAATTGAAACGCTTCCTGGGGAAGAATCTCAACCGGCGACTTGCGCAGCACCTGCGCCGTTTTAAACAATCCCAGCGGCCGGAACTGGCGCAGCGGCATGGGCGGGATGAAGGCGGTTTCGTCAGTCACAGGGCATAAGGTCCTTTCTCGGTGTGGCACAAACTAACGCATTTGCAGAAAATAGCAGTGCGGCATCAGAGTCTTCGTTGACGGAGGGCCCGGCTTGGCTACCCTTCATCCAGCGTTTAGAGGGGGATTATTTCGTGGCGACTGATCTTATGCGCTACGATTTGATGGCGCAGGAAGCTTTAAGGGGCGTCATCCGCGAAGCATTGATTCGCGCGGCCGGGCCGGATGGGCTGCCGGGGGCTCACCACTTTTATATCAGCTTCAAGACCGAAGGTGCAGGCGTCGATATCGATGAAAGCCTGCGCGAACGCTTTCCCGAGGAAATGACCATCGTTCTGGAACACCAGTTCTGGGATTTGCATCCGGAAGAAGATTATTTCGAAGTGACGCTGAAATTCGGCGGCATCCCGAAATATCTGAAAGTCCCCTATTCGGCGGTCAATCGCTTCCATGATCCGTCGGTCGGATTCCATCTGCAATTCGAACCGGTCATGCAGGCGGCAGCCGAAGCCAGCAATAATGGCGATGCCGAAGAGCCTGCCAAGCTGAAACCGGCCCCGAAGAAAAAAACAAAGACGAAGAAGACCGAGGCTGTGGGCAAGTCCGATACGACTGACGCCGCGGGGGATGGTGCGGACGTTGTCAGCCTCGACAGCTTCCGGAAGAAATGAAATTTCCCAAGCCGCCCTGGGATGAGGCCACGATACGGCGATATTTCACCGAAGTGCCTTCCCAGCTGGAATATTCCCGGCTACTCGGCTTCAAATTCCTTGATCTCAACCCCGATGACATGTGGTTCGACGCCCAGTGGGAGCCGGATCTGCGCGTCTGCAGCCCGACCGGTGCCGTCCAGGGCGGCATGGTGACGGCGATGATGGACGATACCATGTCTCTGGCGGCGGTGACCGTGACAGGATTTGACGGAGTCGTGCCGACGCTGGAAATGAAGACCAGCTTTATTTCACCTGTCTGGCCTGGAAAACTGCGCTGCCGCGGGCAGGTGATCAAGAAGGGCAAGCAATTCTTCTTTACAGAAGGTTGGCTGTGGGATGCGGACGGCAAGCTCCTGGCCAAGTCCAGCGCCACTTGCATTCACAAATCGCGCGTGGACGTGAAACGCATCCGGAAAGCACGTGGACTCTAAGCCTGTTTCGATTGCGCTGATCACGCTTGCA
>PFFX01000048.1:2121-5164 GCA_002783385.1 Rhodobacterales bacterium CG15_BIG_FIL_POST_REV_8_21_14_020_59_13
GCTTTCCGTCTGGTTTGCCGGAGCAGCTGCCCTGCCCGCGATGATGGCTGCTGCCAACCCCGGCAGCGGCGTTCAGGCAGCGCTCACCAGTTCAGTTCAGATCGGTTTTGTGATCGGGGCTCTTCTGAGCGCCTATTATGGTTTGGCCGACCGCTTTGATGCCCGGCGGGTTTTTGCCATCGGGGCGCTCCTCGCCGGAGCCGCCAATGCCACCGCCCTCATCACCGAGCCTGGAAGCGTGGCGATGATTGCGTCCCGCACACTCGCCGGGGCGTCCCTGGCACTGGTTTATCCGGTCGGCATGAAGCTGGCCGCGAGCTGGGCGAAGGGGGATGCAGGGCTTTTAGTCGGACTGTTGGTCGGGGCACTGACGCTTGGCTCGGCAACACCTTTCGCCTTCAACCTGTTCAGTACCGGAACGGACTGGCGAACACCGTTTCTGTTCAGCGCTATCGCCGCTGGTCTGGCCGCGCTTCTGATCGGATTTGCCGGAGCCGGTCCCGCCTTCAAGCGCGGTGCGCGGTTCGAACCGGCGGCGGCTCTCCTGGCAGTCAGGGATCCGGCACTTCGCCTCGCGAATTTCGGCTATCTCGGCCATATGTGGGAACTCTATGCCATGTGGGCGTGGGTACCGGTGTTCCTGCACGCTTATTTCGGTGCCGGGAAAGGCGCGGTAGCGGACATTACCGCATTCAGCGTGGTGGCCATTGGTGCTGCGGGCTGCCTGCTCGCCGGCTGGGCGGCAGACCGCTATGGCCGGACTTTGATCACGATCAGCGCCATGACCATCAGCGGTGCCTGCGCCCTGATCTCCGGGTTTTTGTTTGACGCGCCTGTCTGGCTGCTGGTGCCGGTGCTCTTGCTCTGGGGCTTCAGCGTGGTGGCTGACAGCGCCCAGTTTTCCGCCGCGATTGCCGAGCTGTGCCCGCCAGACCGGACCGGAACACTGCTGACCCTGCAAACCGCGATGGGCTTTGCCCTCACCGCCATTATCGTCCAGCTCCTGCCAGTCTGGATTGATTATGCCGGCTGGATTTGGAGTTTTGCTCCCCTCGCCCTTGGCCCGGCCTTTGGCGTCTGGGCCATGGCGCGGTTGCGGCACAGGCCGGAAGCGATAAAGCTGGCGGGCGGGCGGCGCTAGGCCGCTTCACGGTTGAGCGGGCGCGCCTTCACCCGGACGCGGGCGCGGTCCGACAGGACTTTCTCGACCATGAGTTTTTCGACCTGGCTGTCATCGTGAAAGACACAGCCGGTGAGCGCATCCAGCACAGCTCTTGCGACATTCTCGACATCCTGTACCGGACTGTTTTCCGTGCGTTCAATGCGGATCTCGACTTCATAGGCGCCGTATTTCGGACGGACGCGCTTGAATTCCGTATAGAAAAACTCACCGATCAGCGCCTTGAACCGTCCGGATTGCGAGGTCTGTGCGTCAACGCGCAAATGAAGACTGTCGCCTGTCATGACTGCATGTGTCCGCCCTTTTCCTGTCCATTCCAGCGCGCTGTCTTGATCCATGCCGCCCCGGTGATAAACGCTAATCCGAATCAATGTTAACTTTCTGCCCTTCCCGGCAGATGCGCAAGGAGCCTCGCGCCATGAGCGAAACCCGCACCGAAACCGACAGCTTTGGCCCTCTCGAAGTTCCCAGTAACAAGCTCTATGGCGCGCAATCGGCCCGGTCGCTGATCAATTTCGCGATTGGCGAGGAGACCATGCCCGCCCCGATGATCCGCGCGCTCGGCATCATCAAGCGCTCGGCCGCGCGGGTGAACAAATCCATCGGAAATCTGGAACCGGAGCTGGCTAATGCCATCGAACAGGCCGCCGGCGAAGTCGCCGAAGGCAAGTGGAATGACCATTTCCCGCTGTCGGTCTGGCAGACGGGATCGGGCACCCAGTCCAACATGAACACCAATGAGGTCGTCTCCAACCGGGCGATCCAGATCCTCGGCGGCGTGGTCGGCTCGAAAGACCCGGTGCACCCGAATGACCATGTGAACCGCTCGCAATCCTCGAATGACACTTTCCCGACAGCCATGCACATCGCCGCCGCAGAAGAGATGCATCACCGCCTGCTGCCAGCGCTGCAATCGCTGCGCAATGCGCTGAACGACAAGGCAGAAGCCTTCAAGGACATCATCAAGATTGGCCGCACGCACCTGCAGGATGCGACACCGCTGACGCTGGGCCAGGAGTTTTCCGGCTATGTGGCGCAGATTGATCTCAGCATCCGCCGCGTCAATGAAGGACTGGACTATCTCTTCTATCTCGCCCAGGGCGGCACGGCGGTCGGCACCGGCATCAATGCCAAGCCGGGCTTTGATGTGGCGTTTGCCGAGGATGTCGCCCGCTATACCGGCCTGCCGTTCAAGACGGCGCCGAACAAGTTCGAGGCGCTGGCCGCGCATGATGCCTATGTCTCGGCACATGGCGCGCTCAATACGCTCGCCGTTTCGCTGAACAAAATCGCCAACGACATCCGCCTGCTGGGCTCGGGCCCGCGCTGCGGCTTTGGCGAAATCTCCCTGCCGGAAAACGAGCCGGGTTCCTCCATCATGCCGGGCAAGGTCAACCCCACACAATGCGAAGCCCTGACCATGGTCTGCGCCCAGGTGATGGGCAATCATGTCGCCATAACGGTCGGCGGCGCGCAGGGCCATTTCGAGCTGAATGTGTTCAAGCCGATGATGGCCTACAACATGATGCAATCCATCCGCATCATGGCGGACGCCTGCGTCTCCTTCACCGACAAATGCGTGACCGGCATAATCGCCAATGAAGACCGGATCACCGATCTGATGGAGAAATCCCTCATGCTGGTCACGGCGCTGGCCCCGACCATCGGCTATGACAACGCTACCAAAGTGGCCAAGACGGCGCACAAGAATGGCACGACGCTGAAGGAAGAAGCGGTGAAGCTGGGCTTTGTGACGGCGGAGGAATTCGACCGCGCCGTTGTTCCGGCGGAGATGGTCAAGCCGAAATAGGGATCACCGGGCGCATGCTTACCAAACGCTCCCTCTCGATTTCCGGTCACCGG
>PFFX01000113.1 GCA_002783385.1 Rhodobacterales bacterium CG15_BIG_FIL_POST_REV_8_21_14_020_59_13
CTATGTCGATGATGACAGTGCAATTACAGCCCTGATGCTGGCCGATCGCGGTGTCACCATGGCCATCGGCGCTCATGGTCAGCAGGAAGGCCTTGCCGCACACTGGGAAATGTGGTCGCTCGGCCGTGGCGGTGCCACCCCGATACAGGCCTTGCGGGCGGCCACGATTGATCCGGCCATCCATCTCGGCTTCGACGCCGATCTCGGTTCCATCGAAACCGGCAAGCTGGCGGATCTGGTGATTCTCGAGGGCGATATCCTCGCCGATATCGAAAATTCCGACAAGATCGATATGATCATGCTCAATGGCCGTCTCTATGAGGCGGAAACCATGAACGAGACGATCACCGGCGATCGCGTCCGGGGGGCTTACTTCTGGGAGTAATTCCCCCGACTAACCGATCCTTGAAAGCCAGGCCGCGAAGCGCTCGATCACCGCTTCGCGGCCGTTTTCATTGAGGGTCTCGTGACGGAAATCCTCGAGAATTTCCTGCGTCGCGCCATAACCGGCCTTGCGCAGGCGCGCGCCGAGCTGCTCGATCGCCTTGGCATTGTTCGTCGCCGGATCATCCGTTCCGCCCACCAGGTGGAAGGGCAGGGATTTGGGGATGGCCTTCAGATTGCGGTCGTCAGCCGCATAGGCAATGCCGCCGGCAAAATCCCGCCAGAGGGACCAGCTCGCCGTCCAGCCGCACAGGGGATCGGCGACATATCTGTCGACCTCGGCCAGGTCGCGGGACAGCCAGCCGGATTCCGGACGGTCTTGTTTGAAACGCCTGTCCCAGGCCTTGAAGGTCAGGGCGTCGATCAGCCCGGCCGGTTTTTCCGGCTTGGAGAATATCAGGCCCAGCCCGGTGACAAATTTGATCAGCCCTGCCGCACCCTTGTCGATATTGGCATTCCAGACCGCACAGCCGGAAACCGTCTCCGGATAACGCATGGCATAATTGAGCGAGACCACACCGCCCATGGAATGCCCGAACACCACGACCGGCTTGCCGGGATGTTTTTCCCGCGCCCCGGCATTTACCGCGGCGGCATCTTCCATCAGCTGGTCCCAGCCATGCTCGTAGGCGAACAGGCGCGGCGCACCATCCGGAGCCACCGTAAGCCCGTGGCCGCGATGATCCTGCGCGATCACCGCCCAGCCGGCCTGCGCCAGCGCTTCTGCAAACCTTTCATAGCGGGCGGCATGTTCCGCCAGGCCGTGATTGATGTGCACAACGCCGCGGGTTTCGCCTTTAGCCGCTGATTCATAGAGCGCCAGCTGGGCGCCGGTCGGGCTTTCCAGTATTCGCTGGGTAAAGGCCATGATCCGTCTCTCCTTGTGCGCCACGCTAACGTGCCCTGTTCGCGCGCGCCAGCCAAGTTATAGTCGTCTCCGGCAGGATTCGGGGAGGGGTGATGTTCAGGGACAAGACAGCCATTCTGGCCATTGACCAGGGCACGACCTCGTCGCGGGCCATTGTGTTTTCGAAAAAGGGCGAAGTGATTGCTCTTGCCCAGCAGGAATTTGCGCAGATCTATCCAAAGCCGGGCTGGGTCGAGCATGACCCGGAAGTGATCTGGGCCACGGTGATCGGCACCGCGCGCAAGGCCCTGAAAGAGGCGAAGGCCAAAGGCTGGAAGACCGCCTGTCTGGGCATCACCAATCAGCGCGAAACGGCGATTGTCTGGGACCGGAAGACGGGTGACCCCATTCATAACGCCATTGTCTGGCAGGACCGCCGCACGGCGAAAACCTGCCAGCAACTGGCCGCTGACAGCCATGAGGGCATCATAAGGGAAAAAACCGGACTCGTCCTCGATCCCTATTTCTCGGCCACCAAATTCGCCAGCATCCTTGATCATGTCGAAGGCACCCGTGAGCGGGCGGCGAGGGGCGAGCTGGCCTTTGGAACGGTGGACAGCTTCCTGCTCTGGCGGCTGACGGGCGGGGCCTCCCACAAGACCGATGCCAGCAATGCCAGCCGCACCTCGCTCTTTGATCTCAAGGCGGGCCGGTGGGATGACGGTCTGTGCGAGCTCTTCAACGTGCCAATGTCCGGCCTGCCGGAGGTTTGTGACAATGCCGCAGAATTCGGCACCAGTCTGACGGCGGCAATTGGCGAGGCCTTGCCCGTGACCGGCATGGCCGGGGATCAACAGGCCGCCGCCATCGGGCAGGCCTGCTTCAGGCCGGGCGAGGTGAAATCGACCTATGGCACAGGCGCCTTCCTGATCATGAATACGGGCAGCGACATGGCGGTCTCGCAAAACCGCTTGCTGTCCACGATTGGCTGGCGGCTGGGCGGACAGACGACCTATGCGCTGGAAGGCTCCATCCTGTCCGCCGGTGCCACCGTGCAATGGCTGCGTGACGGGCTGGGCCTGTTTTCAAAAGCCTCCGAGATCGAGGCGCTGGCCGCTTCGGCCGATCCCGATTGCGGCGTCTATCTGGTCCCGGCGTTTGCCGGGCTTGGCGCGCCCCACTGGGCGGCTGAGGCCCGCGGAACCATTGTCGGGCTGACACGGGGGGCCGGCCGGGCGGAAATCGCACAGGCGGCGCTGGATGCCGCGGCCCATCAGACCGCCGACCTCCTCGAAGCCATGGCGCGCGACGGTGTGCCTGCGGCAAAGCTCAAAGTCGATGGCGGCATGGCGAACAATAACCGCTTCCTGTCGCGGCTGGCCGATTTTTGCGATGTGCCGGTCGTCCGCCCCGTCAATACCGAAACCACTGCCTGGGGCGCAGCCTTCCTTGCCGGTATGGGCGCGGGCCTGTTTGGCGGACTCGAGGAAGGGCGCAAGCTTTGGCGCGCGGATCAGAAGTTTGACCCGAAGATCAAGGCCGCCGACCGGGACGCTCAGCGGGCCGGTTGGCAGACCGCTGTCAGGCAAACACTCGCGGGGATTTGACGCGCGGCAGATTCGTGCCAAATCTGATGAGGTATTGGAGCGGGGAGATTTCCATGCGTGCAGCTATTCTCGGACTGGCCGTCTTTCTGGCCGCCTGTTCATCACGGGAACCGGTAATCGAATCAGACCCGGAAACGCGTCTGTCCACGCCGCAAGGCCCTATCGTTGGTTATGTCGCGGACACCGGAGCCCATGTCTGGCGCGCCATTCCGTTTGCGCAGCCTCCCGTCGGGGATTTGCGCTGGCAGCCGGCTCTGCCCGCTGGTAACTGGGACGGCGAACGCGAGGCGATTACAGCGCCCATACCCTGCCCGCAAATGGCCAATGGGCTCAGCTCGGATTTACTTGGTGTGGATGCGGGAGAGCTCGCGGGCGCTGAAGACTGTCTCTATCTCGACGTTTACGCGCCGCCAAATGCGGAGAACCTGCCGGTCATGGTCTGGATCCATGGCGGTGCCAACACCTGGGGCTGGGCCGATCAGTATGATGGCGCGCAACTGGCGATGGACCAGAATGTGATCGTCGCTGTTGTCCAGTACCGCATGGGCCCGCTTGGTTTCTTTTCTCACCCCGCCCTGCGTGAGACAGGTTCCGGCATTGCCAACTTTGCGCTGACCGATCATCTCGCGGCGCTGAACTGGGTACAGGACAACATCACCTTCTATGGCGGTGATCCCGGCACAGTCACCATTTTCGGGGAAAGTGCAGGCGGCACCAATGTCGCGGCCCTGATGGCCTCTCCCCTGGCCGGGGGGCTGTTTCACCGCGCCATCATGCAATCAGGATCGGCGAGCTCGGTGCCGCAAGCCGAGGCCGAGGGCGTTGAAGGCGAGGAGGTCAATCCCTCCATCCAGACCGCCGCACGCTTCGTGCAGGGCGAGGTAACGGCCGCTTCGCTTCGCGAGGTTGCGCTGGCCGACATCTATGCCGCCTATACGGATGGCAATGGCCGTATCGAAGTGCCGACCGTCATCGCCGACGGCGTCTCCCTTCCGGCCGGCGGCGTCATGCAGGCCTTTGCCAGCCCCGAAACCTTCAATGCCGTGCCGCTCATCACCGGCACCAATCGTGACGAGGTGAAGCTCTATAACGGACTGAATGATGAGCTGGTGGCCCGTCATCTTGGCATATTCTTCCGCATCCGGGATGAAGCTCTGTATGAAGCGGTGTCTGATTATCAAAGCCGCATCTGGGCGATTAACGCCGTCGATGAAATTGCGGCGGCCATGACGGCGGGCGGCCATGACGATGTCTGGGCCTACCGTTTCGACTGGGACGAGGGCGGCTCGAACATCTTCCTTGATACGACAGAGGTGTTTGGCGCCATGCACTCCATGGAAGTCCCCTTCGTGTTTAACCGGTTTGAATTCTTCGGTTCCCGCCTCGATCCCATTGTCTTCAACACCAAAAATGAAGACAGCCGGATCGCACTGGCACGTGAAATGGGCAGTTACTGGGCCCGTTTTGCCCGGCAGGGAGATCCCGGCGGCGAATGGACCCGGTGGAGTGAAGGCCCGGCGCGCATGCGCTTTGACACCGGGGCCGATGGCGGGTCGGGCATGCTCGCGGGCGCGATGACCATTGAAGGTCTGGCCAGTGATATCAGCACGGATGACCGCCTCTCTGCAGAGGAGCGCTGCGAACTCGTGACCTCCATGGAGGGCCGGTATTTCGACGACACCCGGGAATTGCGCCCGCTGACACGATGTTGATCGCGCGAGAGTCCGCCGGCTGGGCCGGTCCGGCACCCATCATCAATAAATTCTATAATCAAAACGGATAGAATTGATTGGATAAATAATCATGCCGGGTCCATTCTGCTGTCCAAGGACATCAGCCTGCGCCTGCGCGTGCCCAATCCAGGGAGAGAAATCTATGGACGACAAATCCGGAACATGCCCGTTTGCAGCCCCACCGCATCGCCACACGGCGAGCGGGGCGCTGTCCAATGCCAGCTGGTGGCCCAACCAGCTGAACCTCAAAATCCTGCACCAGAATCCACCGGCTTCGAACCCGATGGGCGAAGGCTTTGATTATGCAAAGGCCTTCGAAAGCCTCGACCTCCAGGCGGTGAAGGCCGATCTCACCGCGCTGATGACCCACAGCCAGGACTGGTGGCCGGCGGATTATGGCCATTATGGTGGCCTGTTCATCCGCATGGCCTGGCACTCTGCCGGTACCTATCGCACGGCTGATGGCCGCGGCGGGGCCTCGACCGGCAACCAGCGCTTTGCGCCGCTCAACTCC
>PFFX01000086.1 GCA_002783385.1 Rhodobacterales bacterium CG15_BIG_FIL_POST_REV_8_21_14_020_59_13
GAAATCACCCAGCTTCACACAATCGCCGTCCTCAACAAAGACATCAGCCGGGCTGATCCGGTACCGGTCATAGACCGGAGCCGTGATGAGAGCGCCTGTTGCCGCTTTCAGCGCCGCATTGCCACCCGCATGATCAAAATGGTGATGCGTGTTCCATATTTGCGTGATCGTCCAGCCCGCCTTGGCCGCCTCATCCAGATAGGCGTCCGCATCCGGTGTGTCGATCGCCACTGTCTCGCCACTTGAAGTATCATGGACCAGATAGCCATAATTGTCGGAAAGACAGGGAAACTGGCGGATTTCAAGTTTCGGCATTGAATTCGTCCTTTTAACCCAAAGTCCTGTTAGCCTGTGACCACCAGACTGGCATGCCCGGACCCCGAATGGAAACCGCTGATGCGAAGCAATGCATTACAGATCGACCGTTTTTATCAGACCGATCAGGGCCGGGCAGCGTGTGCCATGATTGCCCGCCGGCTGGCGGCGCTGTGGCCGGATCTGAGAACGCTGGATGTTCTGGCCATGGGCTATGGCCCGCCGCTGCTGGAAATGCTGGACCCTGGTATGCGCCGGGCACTGGCTTATATGCCGGCAGATCAGGGGGCCATACGCTGGCCGGGTGAAGCGCCGTCACGAACGGTTCTGGGCGAGGATGATCATCTGCCGTTCCGCGATGCCATGTTTGACCGGATCGTCCTCATTCACGCGCTGGAAGAATCGCAATCGCCGCCGCACATGTTGCGGGAGATCTGGCGTATTCTTGCCCCGCAGGGCCGCCTGATGCTGATTGCCCCGAACCGCACCGGATTATGGGCGCGCATGGAAACCACACCCTTTGGCCATGGCCGCCCCTTCTCGAAGAGCCAGCTGTCGCGCCTGTTGACGGATGCCGCCCTGACCCCGACGGCCTGGGCAAGAGCGCTTTATGCGCCGCCCTGGAAATGGTCCTGCAAGGATAAGCGCGCGCTGGGTTGGGAGAAGGCAGGTGAGGTCATCGCCCCGCATCTGGGTGGATTGATTATGGCTGAAGCGGTCAAAAACACCGGCGCATTGACCCCGCGGGAAGTCCGGCCTGTGCGCGTGCGGTTGGCGGGCCTTGAAGGCAGGCCCGCCACCGCGCTATCTCCCAGCAAACAGATTGCCAAGGAAGACTGATATGAGCCTAGAGCCGCGCCCCGGAATTCTTGATATCAAGCCCTACAAGCCCGGTGCCGCCGATGCGCCCGGCATCGCCAATCCGGTCAAATTGTCCTCGAATGAAAATCCGATGGGCTGTTCGCCGCTGGCGCGGGCGGCCTTCGAGGCAGCGTCGAAAAATCTCAATCTCTATCCTGATGGCGGTGCCACACGCCTGCGGGCCGCCATCGGCGAGGCCAATGGCCTCGATCCGGACCGTATCGTCTGTGGAACGGGCTCGGATGAATTGCTCCAGCTATTGGGCCGCGCCTATCTTTCACCCGGCGACAAGGTGGTGCAGTCGCAATACGGATTTCTGGTCTACCGCCTGGTCGCCATGCAGTCCGGGGCCGAACTGATCAGTGCTGACGAGAAAGACTATACAGCCGATGTCGATGCCCTTCTGAAAGCCGCGGGTGAGGACGCCCGCATCGTGTTTCTGGCCAATCCGAACAATCCGACCGGCACCTATGTTTCGCATGCGGAAATCCGCCGCCTGCGGGAAGGCCTGCCGGAGACGACGCTTCTGGTCGTTGATGAAGCCTATGCCGAATATGTTGATGAACCCGGTTATGAGACGGCGTTTGATCTCGCAAATGAATACGACAATGTCGTGGTCACCCGGACTTTCTCGAAAATCCATGGTCTTGCGGCACTGCGCCTGGGTTGGGTTTATGCCGATAAATCCATCATCGATGTGCTGAACCGTGTGCGCGGCCCTTTCAACGTCAATCTGCCCGCCATCGACGCCGGCATAGCGGCGATCAAGGACAAGGATTTCCAGACGCGTTCAGCAGAACACAATCGTCAGGAGCTGGGCTTCATGCGCCAGCAACTCGGCGGCATGGGACTGGATGTGACGCCCAGCGTGGGCAATTTCCTGCTGGTGCATTTCCCGGACACAAAGGGCAAGACAGCCGCCGATGCCGATGCATGGCTGACCTCGAAAGGGTTGATTGTCCGTCCTGTCGCGGCCTATGGCCTGCCCGGCGCATTGCGGATCACGATCGGGCTCGATACCGACAATCGCAAGGTTGCCAATGCCTTGGCGGAATTCATGGCTGCCTAACGGGCTATAGACCCGGTTTCTCCGAGCCGGACCGGGCCGAAATAAACCCCGCCATTGCGGAAGGAGAGCGGGATCGCCGTGCCCGCATCACTTCGCGGTGCGGACTGGGCGACCAGCCGCAGGGCGCGGGAATTTTGTTCCGCAATGGCACCGGATTCGATCATCGCATCCACCACCGCTTCCGGGTCCAGCAGATTGAGGCTGATCCGGCCGGTGGGCCGCAAGGCCTCATCCAGTCCTAATTCGCCTACAGCATCCATATTCAGACGCCCCCAGCCAATGTGAAATTCGCGCAGCGAATAGACTCCGCCAGCTCTTGCCCACGTCCCGAGATCTGCGCTGCGGGCCAGCTCCGGCCAGTGTGAAATCACGAAATCCGCCTGCAGGCCGGTAATATAGTCGCCAAAACTGCCGGACAGGACCGGATCGATTTGGTCACCCGCGAGTTGCACGCCTTCAAGCTGCATCCGGAATATCATATCGCCATCCTCACCGGTGGCGGCGCTGAGGCGCAGAGCTTCGATGTCGGTGACGCTCACCGCTGCGCTGCCCAGTGATTCTATTTGAAGGTTTGAGACGTCAGCTCCGATCCGCTGCGTGACTCCGTCTGACCCTGAGACGCTGAAACGGGCATTTTCCGTCATCAGCGCAAGACCCTGACCCCCCTGCTGGAACCGTATGGTATCGCCCAGGGAGAGGATCCAGTGTGAGAAATCATAGGGCATGGCATTGGCTTCAAATCCGTTCAGCTCCAACACCCAGCCGCCGTCGATCTCCGGCGCCCGCATGACCAGATCATCGGCTGAAACCGAGAAGCGGTAGGGATAACCTCCGACACGTAGATTATTGTGTTCAAGCGTGAATCCGGCCTCTATCTGTGCCGCTTCCCAATCCCCGACAAAGCGGATGATTTCCGACCGGGCATAGACCCAATAGGCCGAATAAAGGCCAAATATGAACAGGATGGCGAGAATGGGAATCGCAAAACGCTTGGGCATGACACATCCGTTGTGGGGGTCTGAAACTCAGGACCGGTTGGCACGCAAGGCGCGCGTTCCGCATTCAATACGCGATTGCAGGAGCTTCATGAAGTCCTCGCGTGACAATCCCGGGGAAATGGGGTCCAGAAACTCGATCACGGCCTTGCCGGGCCGCCGGATAATCCCGTTCCCGGCCCAATAATCACCACTGTCCAGAGCCACCGGAACACAGGGCACATTCATGGCTGCATAGAGACCGGCAACACCGGGCTTCATCACCCCGAATTCACCCGGCCTCATCCGGGTTCCTTCCGGAAAAATCAGGATCTGGCGGCCATCTTCGGCCCGCTGACGGGCCTCGCGCAGCATCTTGCGCAGCGCCTTGGCCGCGGCCCCGCGATCGACCACGATATTCTCCAGCTTGACTGCAAACCAGCCGAATACCGGCAGCCAGGCCAGCTCCTTTTTCAGGATGATTGCCGGATCATCCAGGATTTGCCAGAAGGCCTGCGTTTCCATCATGCTTTCATGGCGCGAGGCAATCAGCGCACCGCCCTGCGGCAGGTTCTCGCGTCCGCGCACTTCATAGCTTTGCCCGCAAATAATCTTGAGACCTCCAAACATCATCTTCAGCCAGAAGCGGTAGACAGCGCGCGTCCAGCTTCGCGGCAGCAATAACATCCAGATCACGGCAAAGCCGACAATCATCATCGAGCCATACATCCACAGGACAAACACCAGCGAACGGATAATCGTCACAGGGCCCGCCGGTTTCATCTCTCGTCTCCGCTGAAGGCACCGCGCGCCATTTCGCGGAAGAAGACCGCGCTGAATTTGAGATATTCCAGGGCCCAGCGCCGGGCAGCAGTGGCAGTCTCCCACGGGCGCGGAGAGGGCACGGGCCAGGCGATCAGATCATGCTCTGGCATCAGCGCGCGCAGCTCCAGAATGGCGCGCGGCATATGATAATCGGATGTCACGACGATGATGCGCTGGAAACCATTGGCTTGTGCCCAGACCACCGCTTCGCGCGCATTGCCTACCGTATCAGCAGCCTCCCGGCCCAGATCAATGCAACAGGCAAACAGATCCGGATCGATGTCCGAGGTGGCGCGGACCGCCTCCTCGCTGACATCGGGATTGACGCCTGAAATCAGGACACGCTCACCCGCCCCGATTTCCAGCAGGTGGACCGCAGTCTGCAACCGGCCTTCACCGCCGGTCAGAACGATAATGGCGTCAGCATCGACATCCTGCGGGGGGCTTGAGGCCGAGACATGCCCGGCAAAACCCGCAAATCCCGCCATCAGCCCGAACACGATGAGGAAGGACACCGCCCGGACGGCGTGCCCTGTAAGGGGGAAAGATGCGCGCGGCGGGCTCATATCAACTCATCTCCGCTCATGCTCACCAGCGCTTCCGTAATTCTTCTGCCACCGCCAGCCGCGCCGACAGAGCCGCCACCGCACCCGCAATCAGGGGCGCTGCGAGCAGCGACGCGATCTCAACCGGCGCAAAGACCAGTTCCGGAAGAAAATACATGGCATCCGCATTTCCGCCACCTACGGCAACCAGTATGGCGATCAGCGCTGCAAATCCGGCCCCTGTTGCCCCGGCTTTCAGGCCGAGCCCGAAAAAGCGCCGCTCGAACAGTCCGGCAATATAAGCATCGGTCGCACCGACAATATGCAGCGCGTCGGCCACATCGCGGCGGGCGGCCAGCGAGGCACGCGCCGCAAAGGCGATCACCGCTGCTGCCGCTCCCAGGATGAGCGTCAGAAGCCCGAGGGCCAGCATACGCGCCAAATGGCTGGCGCGGGCGACGGCATCGCTCCACCGGCCATGATCATCCACCGTGGCAGCAATACCGGTATCCGCCAGCACTGCTTCTATGTCCTCGACCG
>PFFX01000137.1 GCA_002783385.1 Rhodobacterales bacterium CG15_BIG_FIL_POST_REV_8_21_14_020_59_13
CGGGATGGAAGTGCTCGAAGCGGTTCAGCGCAAGGGCATCGAAACGCCGGTCATCGTTCTGACCGCACATGGCGGTATCGAGACCGTTGTCGCGGCAATGCGCTCGGGCGCGTCGGACTTCTTTATCAAGCCGGCCAGTCCGGAGCGCATCACGGTTTCGGTGCGCAATGCGCTGAAGATGCAGACCCTGACCGGTGAAGTGAAGCGATTGAAGAAAACCGCCGGCGGCTCGCTCGGCTTTGAAGACATGATCGCCGGGGCGCCCGCCATGCGCCAGGTGGTCCGTCTGGGCCAGCGCGCGGCAGCCTCCTCCATCCCGATCCTGATCACCGGGGAAAGCGGCGTCGGTAAGGAATTGGTGGCGGGTGCGATCCGCGCCGCCTCCGAACGGGCCGACAAGCCCTTTGTGGCGGTTAATTGCGGGGCCATTCCGGCCAATCTGGTGGAATCGACCCTTTTCGGTCACGAAAAGGGCTCCTTCACCGGTGCCACCGGCAAGCATATGGGCAAGTTCCAGGAAGCCGATGGCGGCACGCTTTTCCTCGACGAGATCGGCGAATTGCCGCTCGACATGCAGGTCAAGCTGCTGCGCGCCCTGCAGGAAGGCGAGGTTGATCCGGTCGGCTCCAACCGTCCGGTCAAGGTCGATGTCCGCATCATCTCGGCCACCAATCGCGATCTGACACAGGAAGTCGCGGCGGGCCGCTTCCGGGAGGACCTGTTCTACCGCCTCAATGTCTTCCCCATCGAAGTGCCCTCACTGCGCTCGCGCAAGGAAGACGTGCCGGCCCTCGTCCGCCACTTCATCACCCGCTTCAATGCGCAGGAAAACCGCTCGGTTGTCGATGCTGCACCGGAAACCATGGCCATGCTCACCGCTTTCGACTGGCCGGGCAATGTCCGCCAGCTGGAAAACACGGTCTTCCGCGCCGTGGTGTTGTGCGAGGGCGATTATCTCAGCCCCGGCGATTTCCCCCAGATCTCCGGCGTCATGCCCGATCTTGCAGATCTGCCGCCGCCGCCCCTGACCGGAAATACGATGGCCTTCGAACATGGCAGCGAAACGTCACAACCGGTACCGATCATGGATGAGGGCGGGCATTTGCGGCCGCTGGAATCCATCGAGCGGGATCTGATCGAGTTTGCGATCGAGACCTATGCCGGACGCATGGCGGAAGTGGCCCGCCGTCTCGGCCTGGGCCGGTCAACGCTCTATCGCAAGGTGCGGGAATACGATCTCGACGTCGATCAGGCCCGGTCGGCCTAAACACAGAAATTGGTGCGACTTGACCCCCGGACCCGTTCCGGGGGTTTTCTTTTGAGTCGGTCCGGCTGGAGCATCAGAGCGGAATTCTAGTCCCCGCCTCCCTTGATCACCCGCAGCTTGGGAGGGCCTTCCGGGCGCGGCGGCGCGGGAGGCTCTCCGGCCACATCCCCGATATCCTCATTGATATCGCGGACGCGCGGGCCGGGCGATTTCGTTTTGGACTTGAAGCCGGATTGCCCGAAGCCCTTGCCGCGTGACATCGGCTTGCGGCTCTTGCCGTCCGCCTTCTTCTCGATTTCGCGCAGCTTGGCAGTCTGCAGGCCGGACAGGGCGTCGTCCAGCCTTCCCTTGTCGGGATCATTGAAGGCCGAGCCATAGGTTTCCAGCCGGTCGCCGACCGAGGTGATGAACTCGTCTTCCCATTCGGAAAGCGTATCCTCGCCCTGCTTTTCGGCGATCTTTCGGCGTGTGCGTTCGAGGCGGCGCAGCGCCTTGCGGGTCTTTTTGGGATCGACCTCGCGCGGCAATCCGGGATCAGCCCTCGACCGCGCCCAGATAGAGCTCGAGCAGGGCTTCTGTTTCCTGCCGCTCATTGCGGTCGATTTTGCGCAGGGCGATGACGCGGCGGAGGATTTTGGTGTCATAGCCCATGGATTTCGCCTCGGCATAGACTTCCTTCGTGTCGTCCATCACCTGCTTCTTGTCTTCCTCCAGACGTTCAATGCGGGCCACGAAAGCCTTCAATTGTTCGCGCGCGGCCTGGCCGATCGTGTGGGAAGTGTCGGTAACAGCAGATGGGGATGTATCATCCATGGCGCGGCCTCTGGTCAGTCAGGTTGAATTGAAGGCAAGTTAGAGATCGTCAACCGATTCCTCAAGCACGCGATCAGCGGGACATCAGTTATCCCCGGCCCCGTGCAGGCGGCGCACGGCATCTGCGACCACATCCGGCGCGGTATGGTGAAGCATATGGCCCCAGTCCTCGCGGACGATCAGTTCGGCATTGGGCATTGTTGCGGCAACCGGAATGGAATGGCGGTCAGTAAACACAACCCGGTCGGCATGGCCGGCCAGAAAGACAGCCGGCACCGTGACGCCGGAATAAAGCCCCTCCTGCCGGGCGAGATGATCGTTCACCTGTGCCATGTCCTCGGCATTGGCCTTGAAGACACTGGCGCGGAAGAGGCGATTGACCTGCACCGCTTCCGCATATCCGGCCGGCACCGGCTGCGGATGGAAGGTGTCTTCCAGACCGCTTTCAATGCGGCGCGGCCCCACCAGTGGAATGATGAGACGGGTGATGACCGGCCCGATCCCGAAAATGCGGGAGGCGCTGTTGTACCAGGCGGCATCGCCGACACCGGAATGCAAAGGCGCGCCGATCAGCACAATGCCGGTCAGCGCTTCGCCATGATCAATGGCCATGCGCATGGTGATCGCCCCGCCCCAGGAATGGCCGATCACCACCGGACGATCCAGCTCCAGCCGCCGTGCCAGTTCGGCCAGAAGCGCGGCTTCCCGTTCCGGCGTCCAGTTCCCGTCCGGGCGCTCGCTCCAGCCAAGGCCGGGACGGTCCACGTAAATGGCGCGGAATCCCTCCAGATGCCCGGCGAGCGCTATGCGCATGTCCTCGGCATTCGAGGAGGCACCGTGCAGCACAAGCACAGCTGGCCCGGAGCCTTCCTCGACATAGCGGATACGGGTTGTGTCGATGTCGATAAAGTGTCCAGCAGGAGGCATGTCGTCAGCTCGGGCTATGGGTGTGAGCAGCAAGCACCCGATCAGAAGGAAGAAAGCGCGAAAGGTCAAAGGGACCGGCCCGTCAGTTGCGCCCGCATGCGCGCGGCACCACGCCCTGCGAGCTCATAGGCGGGATAAATGGTCAGCGCTTCCTGATAGGCTTCCAGCGCGGCTTCCGGCCGCTCCGCTGCCTCCAGCGTCTGGCCCAGAAGATAATAGGCATCGAAGCGGCGCGGCTCCAGCGCCAGCGTCCGGTTCAGGGCTTCCAGCGCGTAAGCGTAATCCTGCTGTTCGAAAGCCACCTGCGCGGCCCGCAACCAGCCTTCGGCATAATCGGGTTCCAGCCGCGTCACATGATCGAACATGCGCGTGGCTATGCCGGTATTGTCACCTGCCATGGCGGTTTCTCCGCGATCCATCAACAGATCGATCGTATCGCTGCCGGACGTCGCCCACAGCGCCAGAATCTCGTCAACCAGGGGGGCCGCTTCTTCCGGTGTGGCGGTTTGCAGATGGTCCAGCCTTTCGGTCAGGCGTTCCTGCGGTGTCTGGAAGGGCAGAACCTGTAGAAGGATGGCAATAATCAGGGCTTTCATGGCGACTGAAGATAAGCGGCTTTGCGCCAACGTCCAGCCAGGCGCACTGTGCCTCACGGAAGTTTAACGTGGATAGAGGAGAGCGGAATCAAAAACGCCCCGGCTGAACCGGGGCGCATCGCAGTTAAAGGCCTGTAGCCAGACTAGCCGGCACGGGCCTTGAAACGCGGGTCTACCTTGTTGATCACAAAGACACGGCCACGGCGGCGCACCAGCTGACAGGCAGCATGACGGTTTTTGAGCGATTTAAGCGAGCTGCGAACTTTCATCGGACCGGCCCCGTGCTTTCAACAAGAAATCCGGCGCAAGCCGCCGGAGAGGCGCGGTATCTACGGGGCAGACGGGGGAATGTCAACCTGAGTGACCGGCAAAAATCAGCGTCTTACAAACCCTTTAGTTGCCCTTGTCCGCAACCGCCCCTAGCTTCACGCGTCATGCGAATGATCACAGCCCTTCTGATCGGACTGGCCGTCACTGTCGAGGCGGCGGCACAGGACAGGATCGAGGTCGATCTCGAGCTCGTGCTCGCGGTCGATATTTCCTATTCCGTCGATGAGGACGAGGCCCGGCGTCAGCGCGAGGGCTATGTCGCCGCGCTGGCCCACCCCGATGTTATTTCCGCAATCGAGGGCGGCCCGCTGGGACGGATCGCCGTGACCTATGTCGAATGGGCCGATTCGCACTTTCAGCGCGCGGCGGCCGATTGGACAATGATTGCCTCGGAAGAGGATGCCTTGAATTTTGCAGCAGTGGTGGCAGCCGCGCCGCTCGAGCGCGGTCATTATACCGCAATCGGAGCCGCGATTGCCGATGCCGTCCGCCGGATCGGGACCAATGAGTATCAGGGCTATCGGCGTCTGATCGATATCTCCGGCGACGGGCCGCAAAACCAGGGCATGGATCTCGCCCAAGCCCGCGCCATGGCCGATGAGGCGCGCATCATCGTCAATGGCTTGCCGGTAGTCACCGATCAGCCTGGCCGCTGGGTGCGTCCGGTCGAGGTCAATCTGGATGTTTATTTCCGGGAGAATGTTGTTACCGGACCCGGCGCCTTTGTCCTGCCCGCGCGGACCGACGATGAATTCCGCACCGCCATCCTGCGCAAGATGACACTGGAAATCGCCGGGGCTGCGCCGACGCCCTCCGAACTGGTTGGCGCGGCACCGTGAAGCGCCTCGCCGTTCTCGTGATTGCGTGTCTGGCGGTGATACCGCCTGCCACAGCTCAGCATTTTGTAGATTCGTCTGTATATGCAGGCGAAGACCTGCTGACCCGCGAGCGCCAATACACGCAGGATGGCCGTCTGATCGTCGATCTGGAACTGGTCTTCGCTGTCGATGTCTCAGCCTCGATTGACGAGATGGAAGCGCTGCAACAGCGGCGCGGCCATGTGCAAGCGCTTGCCGATCCTGACGTCATCTCCTCAATCCAGGCCGGGGGGCATGGCCGCATAGCCGTTTTGTATCTGGAATGGGCCGATGCCGATTTCCAGCGCGTGGTCGCCCCGTGGACGGTAATCGAAACGGAAGCCGATGCGCTTGCCTTTGCGGCTCTTCTGGCGGAGGCCGATTATATCTCCGGCCGCCGGACAGCCATCGGGGCAGCCGTGTCCAATGCGGTTCGGTTGATTGAATCCAATCCCTATCAGGGCATACGCCGGGTGATCGATCTGTCTGGCGACGGACCGCAGAACGCCGGTCCCAGCCTGCCAGATGCCCGCGCCGCAGCGCAGGACGCTGAAATCACCATCAATGGCATTTCCATGCAGAATGAGCGCCAGAACCCTTTCCGCCCGCCGGTCAATATTGATGTCGCGCGCTATTTTGAAAACCATGTCATTGTTGGGCCACGATCTTTTGTTCTACCCAGCCGGACCCACGAAGATTTCGTGGAAGCTTTGCGCAGAAAGCTTATCATTGAAATTGCCGGGCTGATTCCGGCCGAGATGACGGATAAGGGATGACACGTTTTATCTTACTGATATGGCTTGCAGTGTGGCCGGCCTCTGCCCATGCGCAGGACGAAAGTTTTGCAGACTGGCTGGCCGATTTCCGTCCAAGGCTTGAGGCCGCCGGGGCAAGCGGGCCCACAATCGCGTCCATGCTCGACGGGCTCGAACCGGATCTGACAGCAATCGAGCGGGATCGTACGCAACCGGAATTCGTCCGCCCCTTATGGGAATATCTCGCCATCGCGGCCTCGGATTTACGGGTCCGCAACGGCGCCAATGAAATCGCCGGCCGGCGCGCCATGCTGACCAGTATCGAGAACCGGTTTGGCGTGGACTATGAAATTCTTGTCGCGGTCTGGGGGCTGGAAAGTTCTTATGGCGCGATCCAGGGCGACCGCGATGTTGTCCAGTCACTGGCGACGCTGGCCTGGGAGGGCCGCCGCCGGTCCTGGGCTGAAGCGCAATTGATCGCTGTCTCCCGCATGATTGATCGCGGGCTTGCCCGCCGCGATGAGCTCTATGGCTCTTGGGCGGGGGCAATGGGCCAGACCCAGTTCATCCCGGAAACCTATCTGGCCCGCGGTGCTGACTATGATGGCGATGGCCATATCGACATCTGGAACAATGTCGGCGACGCGCTCTCCTCCTCGGCCAATCTTCTCAGCGAGGCCGGGTGGATCCATGATGCACCCATCATCCTTGAAGTCGTATTGCCCGGCGAATTTGACCTGACCAGCTGGGATCCGGGCGCCTCGCGCATGACGGCAGAATGGTCTCTACGCGGCGTCACCCGTGCTGACGGAGAAAACTGGACCGCCGATACGCTGATGTATGCCTCCCGGCTTAATCTGCCCGCCGGGCGCAGAGGGCCGGCTTTCCTGACCTTCCCGAATTTCCGCGCCCTGATGCGCTATAACAATTCGACATCCTACGGCATTGGCGTCTGGCTGTTGTCACAGCGTTTCAACGGTGAATTTACCATACGCGGGAACTGGCCGGAAGACGATCCGCCCATCACACGCTCGCAGACTCTGGCCCTGCAGGAGGGGCTGGTGGCACTCGGCTATAATCCGGGCACGCCGGATGGAATGTTTGGCCCCAATACGCGCCGCGCCCTGATGGATTTTCAGCGCGCTCATGGCTATCCTGTCGATGGTTATGCCGGGCGCATCATGTATGATCAGGTCATTGCCACGCTGGCCGCGGGCGATCTCTCGGAGGACTGATCGTGGCGTTTGACACAAAGTTGCTGGTTCCGCTGATCTTTGCGGGATTTGCAGTACTGGAAATTGTTACAAACCGTTTTTTTCAGAAGGGCAAGGGCAAGCCGCGCGATATCTGGATCGAGGCCATTGGCACACCGGTTTTCATCCTGATCACCGTACCAGCCATTTTCTTTGCCGCTCCTGCTATGATGGAATGGGCGTTTCCTGGCAGCCAGAATACATGGGTGGGTCTCCCCTGGTGGGTGATGGTTTTGATGCTGCTCGTCGGCGATGACATGACGCAGTACTGGTGGCATCGCGCCTCGCATGCCAATCCCTGGCTCTACAATTTCCATCGCGCCCACCATTCCGGTGAATATATGAGTATCCGCATCGCCTACAGAAATGCGATTGCCTATTACATTTTCATGCCCGGCTTGTGGATTGCGGCCATACTTGTCCATCTCGGCCTCGGCCCGGTCTATGCGGTCTATCTGCTGGTCAAGATGACAGTGATTTTCGGTGCCCATTCTGCCGTGCGCTGGGACGAGCCACTTTACCGCATCAAATGGTTGTCCCCCGTGATGTGGGTCGTCGAACGCACAATCTCCACGCCCGCCACCCATTTCGCCCACCACGGTATGCACAAGGATGATGGTGTCACCCATTATAAGGGCAATTACGGCAATCTGCTTTTCTTCTGGGATGTTTTGTTCGGTACGGCGCACATCACACGGCGTTTTCCGGAAAAATACGGTATCGAGAATCTCGACGGCCGCAGTGCGGGCGGCGAACTCGCCTGGCCCCTGATCCGGAAGTAATGCGCTAGATCGGCCCGCGTGGTTCCGGTGCGGGCTTGGCGATGCGTGTCACCGACCGTATTTGCGGGTGCAGGATGGCCAGAATGGCAGAAACTGCCGCAATTCCGGCGCTCAGAATATAGGGCGTTTCAGGCCCATAGGTCTGATAGAGCCAGAGCCCGGCCACCGGCGCGATCAAAAAACCGAGGCCGGCAGTCGCTGTAATCGTCCCCGCAGCGCGGCCCTGCTCTTCAGGCGTCACTGAAAGTGATGCACCGCCGACAAATCCCGAGCGCGCCAGGCCGAAAGCGAAAGAGGCCAGCATATAGCCGAAAACGATGGAGGCGTAATTGGCGGCAAAGATCATTTCGATATTGGCAGCAATCATCAGAGCAGCACCGGCCGCCATCAGCAATCTCGGGCTGGCTTTCAGCGCCGGCATCACGACCAGCTGGGCAAAAATAAGCGCTCCGGCGCCCGCCGTCAGGGCCACACCGGCGAGTTGCAGCCCTTCGGCAGGTGCCAGCTCCATCCGGTCCATGACGTAAAAACCGATGGTTTGCAGGCTGATCGCCTGTACCAGCCACAATCCGCAGCCATAGGCAAAGAAGGGCGCGATCCTTTTGTCAAAGGCGAAAGCGAGCTGGGCAATCGGGTTGATCGGCCGCGTTTGTTGGCGCGGAGGCGTATTTTCCGGTAACAGTGTGCGCACAAAGAAGGCCGCCACGCCCACCAGAATGGCAACCGCCACCATGAAGGGGGCGATCCCGATCCGCTCCACAAAGGCCGCTGCCAGCGCGGGGCCGACGATACCGCCCAGTCCGAAAGCCGCCGTCAGCCCGGCCAGCGCTTCTGTGCGCTCATCCGGCGAGGTGCGGTCGGCGACATAGGCTTGCGCAGCAGGATTGGTGGCAGAACCGAAGCCGCCAAACAAAGCCCGCGCCGCCGCCATGCCGAAAATGGCGATCAGCGGCGGGGCCCAGCCCATCTGCCCGGCAAGCGCCGCAATGGCAAAAACCAGAGTCGAGACAGCAAAGCTGGCCAGACCGAAAATGATCAGCGGCCGGCGGCCATAGCGGTCCGACAAGGCACCCCAGATCGGACTCATGATCAGGAATAAAAGCGCGGAAATGGTATAGATCGCGCCGATATAGGCTTCCGCCACGTCCAGATCGCGGGCCAGCGGCGGTAGAATGGCGAACAGCATGGAATTACCAATGCCGGTCGCCATCAGGCACAGGAAGAGCAGGCGGAAAGACCGCCGTCTTTCTTCAGGGCTCGACGGATTGGCGGGATCATAAACCGGGGGCATATCGCTCCCTTAGGCCCGTTACACAGAGCCGTAAAGCAAGCGGCCATGAATTGCGGTTACTATGTATTTCAGGCCAGCAAATGCGCCATCCGGCCGGTTTCCGTAAACCACCTCCTAATGCCGGTTACACCGGGTATTAAACTTAATCGGCCATATTGCGTCCCGAAACCGGACAGTCCCGACAAAGAGGACAACGGGTAAAACAACGGGTGGTGGACGCAAGATGTTTCAGATCATTGGGGTAGTGGTCGTTTTGGCCATGGTGTTCGGCGGGTTCGCGCTGGCTGGCGGTCATTTCGAAATCATCATCGAGGCGGTGCCGTTCGAGCTGATGATGATTGGCGGTGCCGCGGTCGGGGCCTTCCTCATCGGAAATTCGGGCAAGACGGTAATGAAGACGCTGGGCGATTTCGGCAAGATCATCGCCGGGCCGAAATGGAAAACGCAGGATTATCGCGATCTCCTCGCTCTGCTTTTCCAGCTCACCAAGACCATGAAAACCAAGGGTGTGATTGCTCTGGAAGCACATATCGAGAATCCGCAGGATTCGGCGATTTTCCAGAAATATCCCCGCATTCTGAAAGATCACTTCGCAACCGATTTTATCTGCGACACGCTGCGCATGATGACCATGAATCTGGAAGACCCGCATCAGGTCGAGGACGCCATGGAAGCCCAGCTGGAGAAGCATCACCATGAAGTTGCAGGTCCCGCCTATGCTCTGCAGAATATGGCAGACGCGCTTCCGGCGCTGGGGATTGTGGCAGCGGTGCTCGGTATCATCAAGACAATGGGCGCGATCAATTCGCCTCCGGATGTTCTGGGTGCCAAGATCGGCTCGGCACTGGTCGGAACTTTCCTCGGCGTGTTCCTTGCCTACGGTTTTGTTGGTCCGATGTCTGTGCGGCTCAAGGAAGTCTATGACGAGGAACACACCTTCTACGTCATCATCCAGGCGGTTCTGGTTGCCCACCTTCACGGCAATGCCGCCCAGATCTCCGTCGAGATCGGGCGCGGCAGCGTTCCAAGCTCGGCCCAGCCCACTTTCGTGGAGCTCGAAGAAGCGCTGGGGAATATCCAGACCGAAGCTTGATAAATGGAAAGCTGACGCGTCAAACGTCCTTTGATAGACTCACGTGTCTCACCATGGATGAGGGAGTTTTATTTTGGGCATTGAGATAGCCGGACCTCTGGGTCTGCTGATTCTGGTTTTCGATATCTATGCGATCCTGAATGTAGCGCGCTCGCCTGCTTCATCTTTGACACGTGTAGTCTGGATCGCGCTGATCCTGATTGCTCCGATCATAGGCTTCATCCTGTGGCTTTTTCTGGGGCCGCGGGAGGAACGCAGCCTTTTCCGGCGCTGATCCCGCGCTATAAGCGCATCCCATGAAAATCCGTGACGCAGAAATTCTCATCGTGCCCGGGCGGGGCGATGCCTCGCCCCTGCACTGGCAGAGCCGCTGGCAGGACAAAATGTCCACCGCCCGCCGCGTGGAGCAGGACAATTGGGATCATCCGGCCTGCTCTGCCTGGACAGCGCGGCTCAAATCAGAGATCCGCGTAGCGGTAAAACCCGTCATTCTTGTCGCCCATTCTGTCGGCGTGCTGACCGTTGCGCATGCAGCAAGGGATTGGCAGGCAGGCAAGGTCGCTGGGGCTTTTCTTGTTGGGCTATCGGACTGGGAACGTCCGGAGATGGAGCAGGCCTATCCCGGTCATGGGTTTGCACCTGTACCGCTGGACCGGCTCGGCTGTCCGGCCTTTGTGCTGGCCAGCTCCAATGACCCTGCCTGCGGTGTGGAAAAAGCAGAACGCTGGGCGCAGGCCTGGTCGGCGCGTTTTGCGGTTGCAGGTGACACCGGGCATTTTGACGAATCCGATGGCTTCGGGCCATGGCCTGAGGACCTTATGGCCTTTGCTCAATTCGCGAAAATCCTGTGAAACTCTATTGCGATCCGCCCCGGCTGGACTGGCGCGAGACCGGTCCCGTCGCGCCGGATTTCGATGATATCTATTTTTCTGCCGAGGGGGGACTTGAGGAAACCCGCGCGGTCTTTCTGACTGGGTGCGGATTGCCCGGGCGCTGGCAAGACCAGTCCCGCTTCACCATTGCCGAATTGGGGTTTGGCACAGGATTGAACTTCCTTGCCGCCTGGCAGCTCTGGACCCGGACAATGCCCACAAAAGGCTGGCTCCATTTTATTTCGATCGAGAAGTTTCCACTGCGCGCCAGCGGTCTTCGCCACGCGCTTTCTGCCTTTCCCGAACTTGCACCGCTGTCAGCTCAGCTGCTAGCCAAATGGCCACAACCCCTGAAAGGCCCGCATCGTTTGCGATTTGATGAGGACCGCATCACCCTGACCCTGTTCCAGGAGGATATCGCCAGCGCCCTGCCGCAGATCGAGGCGGAGGTCGACGCCTGGTTTCTCGACGGTTTTGCACCGGCCAACAATGCAGACATGTGGGCTGAACCCCTCTGGCCGCAACTGGCGCGCCTGTCGCGGCCAGGGTCCCGTGCTGCAACCTTTACCGTCGCCGGTGCGGTCAGGCGCGGGCTTCAGGCAGCGGGTTTCGACGTTGAAAAAAGGCCCGGCTTTGGCCGCAAGCGCGAGCGTCTGGAGGCCCATTTCAAGGGTGCGCCCCCGGCGGCCTTGGCAACCCCTTTCCCCCGCCTCCTGCCGCAGGACGGCGTTGTGGTGATCCGGGGTGGTGGCATTGCCGGAGCGAGTCTTGCCCACGCGCTGCGAAAGCGCGGGCGGGAGGCTATCATCCTTGATCCGGACGGCCTTGCGGGCGGCGCATCGGGCGCACCCTCCGGCCTTCTGACACCACGGCTGGAAAATGCCGACCGGCCACAGGTCAGGGCTACGTTGGCCGCATTCGAATATGCCCGGCAGCTCTATTCGGAACTGGGTGTATTCGAACCGGAAGGCGCGTTGCGCCTGCTGGAAAACGGCAAAGACAGGACCCGCTATTCCGCCATTGCAGACGCCATGGGCGAAGGCTACGACATCAGCCCGGACGGTCTGTGGATGGCACGCTCCGGGAGGTTCGATCCAGGAGCCGTGGTACGTGCCCTGGCCGCCGATACGCGGGTGATCACTGATACCAGCCGCATGCTGGAAGCTTCGCTTATCATTGATTGCAGGGGCGCAAAAACCGCACTTTCAGGATTGGGGCAGAGCGCCGGGCGTGTGGTTACGCGGCGGGGTCCGGCGCCGCCTCACCCGATTGTCTGGGGTGGATATGTTTCCGCGGCCCCGCAGGGCCGTGTGCTGATCGGCGCAACCCATGAGAAGGATGATGATCGCGGCGATTCGGATGAGTCCGCCGGGCGATTGCTGGCCGATCTGAAGGACCGCCTGCCGGAGATCGCGTCGGGGCTCTCCGGCCCGCCGCAACACTGGTCCGGCATCCGGGCCACAACACCGGACCGCCTGCCCGTCTATGGCGCCATCCCCGGGGCCGGTTTCGAGGCGCACTGGCGGTCATGGGCCCGGGGCGGGCCCCTGCCTGAAACGTCACCGGAGACGTCTCGCTATCCCGCCATTTGCCTCTCCGGGTTCGGTTCGCGCGGTTTTGCCCATGCCCCGCTTCTGGCTGAAGCACTGGCCTCCGATCTCTGCGGCGAGCCCTCACCCCTGGAGCGGCTGGGCCGTGAATCCTTTCACCCGGCCCGCTTCGCCATAAGACGTCTGAAACGCGGCGGTTAACCCGGCAGAAACCATAGGCGGGACGGACGATCCGGACGGGCATGACCCGGCGCGCGGCTTGCAGTGACAGGTCTCGAAACCGCGCAATCTGGCGCGAAACGGGACAATAGCGTTAATGTCACGGCGAAGCACGCATCGGGATGGTTCAGAACGGCGCGCCCGCGCGCGCCATGTCTGGTTTCTGAATTCGGCCTTCGACAATATCGATTTTCCGACCACCGTGCTGCGGCTGGCGGAACGTGATCCCGACGCGCCCTTCCAGTTTGTGGTGACGCCGAATGTGGATCATCTGGTGCGCCTGCGCCGTGACGGTGTTCTGGCCCCGCTCTATGCCCAGGCTTGGCTGACCGTTTGCGACAGCCGGGTGCTTGAACTCATCGCCGCTCTGTCGGGTGAGGAGGTCGATGTCACGCCGGGCTCGGATCTGACCAAAACCCTCTTTGAAAATGTCGTTTTGCGTCACGAACCTGTGACCATTATTGGCGGCACCAGAGAGGTCGTTGAAAACGTCAAGGCCCGTTACGGCCTGCGCGATGTGCGCTGGCATGAACCGCCCATGGGCCTGCGCAACAATCCGCAAGCCATCACCGAATGCGCGCAGTTTGTGGCTGATAATCCGTCACGTTTCACCTTCCTTTGCGTCGGCTCGCCTCAGCAGGAAATGATCGCCGAGGCCTGTCAGGACCGTGGCGATTGCAAGGGCATCGGCCTCTGTGTCGGCGCGTCTCTGGATTTCCTCGGCGGGGCGGCAGAACGCGCTCCGGTCTGGATGCAGAAATCCCGTCTGGAATGGCTGCACCGTCTGGCACAAGAACCGTCCCGGATGTGGAAACGCTATCTGGTGGACGGGCCGAAAATCGCTTTCCTTTGGTGGGAATGGCGCAAGGCCCGGACCAAGCTGCGGGCCTTTGAAAAGCGCCTTGCCGAAGCGGGCCTCTAGGCAAACCCTCCGGACCGCGCTAATCACGGCATCGTACAGGTGGCCGCAAGGCCTTGATAGGGAAGTGGGGTGAAAGTCCCCCGCTGTGCCCGCAGCCGTAAACGGTGAGTGGTCTCACACAAAGTCACTGGGGAAACCCGGGAAGACGTGAGCTGCCGCATTGATCCGTGAGCCGGAAGACCTGCCTGTGCCGTCGCTCGTCCACCCGTGCGGGATCACGTGGGTATGGCGCGGTTTATCCGTTTGCAGCGACTCCTTGAAACCCGGCCGCGGGACATTTCGCGCGGCCGACACCGGAGTTGTTTGATATGCTTTTGAAATCCATTCTGCGGCGCAGTTGCGCCGCGATTTTCCTCCTGTCTCCTCCTGCACTCGCGCAATCGGCTGTTGATGACACCATCATCGTCATTGGCGGGCGTATCCCGGCTCTGGCGGAAGATGTCACCTCGGCCACCAGCCTTGTGGACGAAGATGACATCGCCCTGCGTGGCGGGCTGACGCTGGCCGACACCTTGCGGTCGGTTCCCGGCATTGCAGTGTCCCGGTCTGGCGGGGCGGGCGGTCTGACCGATCTTCGCGTGCGTGGCTCGGAAGCCAATCATGTGCTGGTGCTGATTGATGGCATCGAAGCCTCCGTGCCGTTGACCGGCGGCTATGATTTTGCCCATGCACCGGGTTTTGGCGTGGAGCGCGTGGAAGTCCTTCGCGGCGAGCAATCTGCCCTCTGGGGGTCCGATGCGATTGGCGGCGTCATCAATATACGCACCGCAGGGTCTACCGGAGAAGAGGGTGCGCTTGCCCAGTTCGAAGCAGGCTCCTTTGGCACCCTGTTCGCGGGCGTCAGGGCCTCAGCTCAGCAAGGCCGCTTCAGCGGCGGCGTCAGCGCCTCGCACCTGCAAACCGAGGGCATTGATGTCTCTGGTCTTGGTGGCGAAAAAGATGGTTATCAACGCTTTTTTATCTCTGGATCAGGCGCGGTTTCGCTCGCGGAAAACGAGTCGATTCAATGGACTGCGCGATTTGCCGATTTTGAAAGCGAATTTGATTCCGATTCTGATTTCAATGGCTTGCTGGACAACACCAACCAGCGCAGCGCGGGTCAGCAATTTGCTATTGGGGGAAGGCTGACACTCCAGCGGTTCGGATTGCGCCATGATTTTGCGCTCAACACCACACGCGATGAATTGGCGAATTTCACAGATGCCGCCTTTACCGGTGAAACCGAAGCGGCCCGCGTGCAGGCCTTCTATCAACCTACGTTGAACTGGCAGATGGGTCACGCCGCCCACCAGCTCACCGGCCTTGTCGAATTCGAGAGCGAAAGCTTCACGAGTTTTGCCGGAGCTGGAGCGGGTTCCAATCAATCGCCCCGGATCGAAAACACAGCCGCTGCGCTCGATTACCGCTTCGTGCGCGGTCCGGTGCGCTTGTCGGCTTCCATCCGTCAGGACTGGAATGACCGGTTCGAGGATGCCGCGACCTGGCGAATCGGCACGGCCTGGCATTTCGACGGGATTGGCGGCCGGATTCGCGCCAGCTTTGGTGAAGGCGTCAAAAATCCCGGCATCTACGAACTCTTCGGCTTCTTCCCCGGCTTTTTCACCGGCAATCCGGATCTGGCACCTGAGCGGTCACGCGGCTGGGAGATTGGTTGGGATCAGGCTCTGGGGGAGGTTGCGCGCCTGTCGGTCACGTGGTTCGAGGCGGATCTGGAAGATGAAATTTTTACCGATTTCAGTATCTCGCCAGCCACCGCCCGCAATCGCGCAACACAGTCGCACCGCTCTGGACTGGAATTCGAGGGCGATTCCAGCCTGACCGATCAGCTCTCCCTATCTGCTGCCGCCACGTTCCAGCAATCGGATGAAAACGGCCGGCCCGAAATCCGGCGGCCGGAATTTACCGGAAGCCTTGCAGTCAACTGGCGGGCTCCCGGGGATCGCTGGCAGGCGGGTTTCGCGGCGGATCATACAGGTAATCAGCTCGACACCGACTTTGGCAGTTTCACGACCGTCACCCTGCCGGCCTATACATTGCTGTCAGCGCGTATTGGCTGGCAAGTATCTCCCGCGGCGCAGCTTTATCTGCGCGGCACAAATCTGAGTGATGAGGAGGTAGTGGATGTCTTCGGATATGCATCTGAAGGCCGCGGCCTGTTTGTGGGCCTGCGTCTCGGCCGCTAGCGCGGCAGACACCCCCTCGCGGATTGTCTCGGCTGATCTGTGCGCCGATGCCTATGTCTTCGCGCTTGCAGATCAGGAGGCCGTTGCCGCGGTCTCCTGGCAGGCCGGGCAGGCTGTGTCCGGCGCTCCGGAATGGGCGCCGGACCTGCCGCGAGCCACAAACGAAGCAGAGCGCCTGATCGCGCTGCGGCCTGATCTGGTGGTCTTCGGCCCGTCAGGCGCGGGTGATGCGGCCCGCTTTCTGGATCGTGCGGGTATTGCCCATATCAGCCTGCAATGGGGTGAGGACTGGAACACCGTGACCGGCAATCTGAGCAGTATCGGGGCGGCGCTTGATGAGGCCGAACGGGCTGACGCCCTGATTGCAGAACTGGACGCACGGCGCGAAACTCTTGCGGCGCGGACGGAAAACCGCGCCCGCCAACCTTCCGTCTTTTATCTCAGTGTCACCGGCGGGGCGGCAGGCGCGGGAACGCTGGTCGATGAAGCCATCCGCATGGCCGGTGGACGGAATGCGGCGGCTGACGCAGGCGCGGTCGGCTGGCTGGCCGCTGATGCGGCTTGGGTCTTTCGCGTGGACCCGGACCTGATCATCACCAGCTATTTCGTCGATGGCTATGTCACGCGCAACAATACCGGGGCCCGCCATTCGGCGTTCCGGCTTATGCTGCAGGACACCCCCCGGATCGATATTCCGTCAGCAGTCTGGTCGTGTGCGGGACCGGCCCTGATGGAGGCCGCCGAGCAGATCGCGGAGGCACTCGACGGCGCGGGGCGGGGGTCATGAAGGATACCCGCCTGTTGCTGATCTTGTCGGGGGGCTGTGTGTTGGCAGGCCTTGCCGGCCTGCTCGTTGACGGGTTTCCGCTCGCCGCGCTGTTCGCGGGCGATGAAACCGCACATCTTCTGCTGATCGAGCTGCGTCTTCCCCGCATCGCGCTCGGCTTTCTGGTCGGCGCGGCGCTGGGACTGTCGGGGGCGGCGTTGCAAGGTTATTTCCGCAATCCGCTGGCCGATCCCGGGGTCGTGGGCGTATCGGCCAGCGCGGGTATGGGGGCGGTGGCGGCGCTCTATTTCGGTTTTTCAACGCTCTCTGCCCTTGTCCTGCCCGTGATGGCGATAGCCGGGGCGGCTTCGGGCGGCAGCGCGCTCCTCTTCATTGCCGGGCGCGGCGCAACGGCGACCAGCCTGATCCTGTCGGGCGTGGCCGTTGGCGCGCTGGCCAATGCCATGGTCGCGCTGGCGATGAATTTCTCGCCCAATCCCTGGGCCTTGTCGGAAATCGCCTATTGGCTGATGGGCTCGCTGCGCAATACCAGCTGGACGGAAGTCCAGATCGCCTTGCCACTCATCGCAGCGGGCGTGGCGATATTGCTGACCACGGCGCGGGATCTCGACAGTTTAAGCATCGGCGAGGACGGCGCGCGGGCGCTGGGCGTCAATCTGCGGGATCTGCAAATCCGTCTGATTGCAGGCACGGCTCTGGCCGTCGGGGCGGCTGTAGCGGTTGCGGGAGCCATCGGCTTTGTCGGGTTGGTCGTACCGCACCTGATCAGGCCGCTGGTTCAGCACGAGCCCGCACGGCTGCTCATGCCTTCGGCGCTGGGCGGCGGCGCTTTGCTGATGACAGCGGATGCCGCCACCCGCCTCATATCCGGCGATGGCGTTCCGCTTTATCTGGGTGTGATGACGGCGATCCTCGGCGTACCCTTCTTCTTCCACCTCATCCGGCAGACCGGGAGGCTGGCTCCATGACCGCCCGCTTTGAATTGGACAATGTGGATTGCCGCTATGGTGCGCGAACCGCGTTTGAAATGGGCAAGTTGTCGATTGCTGTCGGCGAATTGACGGCCATTGCCGGGCCTAACGGGGCGGGCAAGTCGACCCTGATCAAGACATTGGCCGGGCTGGTGACGCCGGTTCACGGAGAGGTCCGGCTGGACGGGGTGGCCCTTCAACGCTTTGCAGACCGCGAGCGCGCCCGGCGCATCGCCTATCTTCCCGCCGATTCACGTCTGGCCTGGCCGTTGATCGCCATCCGCGTGGTGGAGCTGGGGCGCTATCCTTTCCTCAAACCGCTGCACGGCTTCACTGAGGAAGACGGTGAACTCATCAAAGAGGCCGTCCAGCGCGCGGGCGCAGACGGGCTGACAGAGCGGCGGTTTGACGAACTCTCCTCCGGCGAGAAAGCACGCATCCTGCTGGCGCGGGCTCTGGCCACGAATGCCGGAACCCTGCTGCTTGACGAGCCCGGCGCAGCGCTTGATCCGCGTCACCAGCTCGCCGTGATGAAAGTTCTGAAAGCTGAAGCTGGAAGGGGCGTCTGCACCGTCTTTGCCGGGCACAGCCTGGAACTCGTCAGCCGCTTTGCGGATCGCGTTCTGGTCATGGATCAGGGACGTATTATTGCCGATGGCCCGCCGCAGGAAGCGCTATCGCCGTACGTTCTGTCAGATGTTTTCGGCCTTGATGCGCCACGTGGGATCACTCCGCCGGACTGGGCACTGGCTTAATCTGTTAAAACGATGTCCGGTGCCGGTTTGCGGACCTCATCGGCCGAGACCAGCATCGCTTCTGATGCGCGCGCAAAAGCATCAGACACGGGCCCCTTGCCAAAGGCCACCGGCTCGCCGGAATCCGAGCGCTCCCGCAATTCGATGGTTAGCGGAATTTCCCCGAGGAAGGGCACGCCCATCGCTTCGGCTTCGGCACGTGTGCCGCCATGGCCGAAAATCTCGCTGGCCTCGCCGCAATGCGGGCACAGAAACACGCTCATATTTTCGATCAGCCCGAGGATCGGCGTGTGCGTCTTTTCAAACATGGCGATCGCCTTGCGGGCATCATCCAGCGCCAAATCCTGCGGTGTGCAGGCAATGACCACACCATCAATGGCAATGGTTTGGGCAATGGCCAGTTGAGCATCGCCGGTGCCGGGCGGCATGTCGATGATCAGCACGTCCGGATAGCCCCAATCGGCTTCGTTCAGGAATTGCTGGATCGCCCCCTGCACCATCGGGCCGCGCCAGACGACGGGCTGGCCCGGCTTGGTCAGGAAGCCCATGGAGACGATGCGCACGCCATGCGCTTGGGCAGGCTCTATCCCCTTGTCACCCTTTTTAAGCCCTTTGATATCACGCAGGCCGAAAAGCCGCGGAATGGAAGGGCCGTATATATCGGCGTCCAGAATGGCCACGCTCTGGCCCTGCTTGGTCAGCGAGGCCGCCAGATTGGCCGCGACCGTGGATTTGCCGACCCCGCCCTTGCCGGCAGCGACGGCGATGATCCGCTTCGCCGGTCGGGGAGCATCCGCTGCCGCCTTGACCGGCCGTTGTCGCGCGTGTGGCTTGCCCGGAGCGCGCTGGATCGTGGTGATCACGCGGACCCGCTTCACACCGTCCAGCTCACGCGCTGCCGATTCGATCTCGGCTTTCAGTGCGGCCGAATCCTCGTCTGCGTCCGCCTTGAGCACAATTGTGGCCACACCCTTGTCGATGACGGCACCATCGAGGCGCCCGGCCTCAGCCAGTCCCTTGCCGCTGCCCGGGTCGGAAATCCTGTCGAGTCGGGCCAGCAGGGCGTCAGACATGGCATTCTTCCTTCATGCAGCTCGCTTCCAACATAGGCATGGCCGCAGCCCTGCCAATGCGGCAATCACGCATGGACCGGCAAGTATCAGACAAATTTGAAGAAATGGTGGGCGCGGCAAGGATTGAACTTGCGACCCCTACGATGTCAACGTAGTGCTCTCCCACTGAGCTACGCGCCCGTCCACCAAGGGAGGCGAGCTATTAGCCCTGCTCCGGTCCGGATGCAAGACGAAGCTGCATCCTGCGCTGAAATGACGGGCGTCTGACAGTCGTATGACTTTTATGCAACATTCCCGGTGGAAATACGGCAAAGATGGGGCGGCCGCTTTACGGGCGTGGGGGAGGAGTTGATAGTGCGCTCAGGAAAGTAGCCACTTTCCGGCTGTGCGCGTTTGCCTCGGTGTCTGTTCTGTCGCGGTGAACCAAACTAAATAAGTCATGAAGGGGTATGACAGTGAGCAATTTCTGGGATCGCGAGCGGCTTTTGCGCTCAACCATTCTGGCAGGCTTCGCGGCAGCGGGTCTGGCCGGGGCGACTGCGTATGCGCAGGACGTCGAAGAAGATGAAGAAGCAGTTGAGGAAGAGGAAGACGAGGATACGGTTATTGTAACCGGTTCCCGTATTCAGCGCTCTGAATTCAACTCGCTTTCGCCAGTTCAGGTCATTTCGGGCGAAGTATCGCGCGAAGTCGGTCTTGTGAACGCGGCAGACATTCTGCAGGCGCAATCGCAAGCCACCGGTACGCAGATCGACACCACATTCATCGGTTTCGTTCTCGACAATGGTCCGGGTTCGGTTCAGCTGAACCTGCGTGGCCTGAATGCGGAGCGGACACTAACGCTGATCAATGGCCGCCGTATGGCGCCGGCCGGTATCGGTGGCGCGCCGACCAGCCCGGATCTCACACTGATCCCGGGTCTGATCATCGAGCGCATCGACCTGCTTCTGGATGGTGCCTCCTCGATCTACGGTTCGGACGCTGTTGCCGGTGTGGCTAACGTCGTGCTCCGTCAGGACTTCGAAGGCGTCGAGGTTGAATTCAACCGCACCAACCCGTTCGACAGTGGGGGTGAGCAAACCCAGTTTGCAGCCGCCTGGGGCATCAACTCTGACCGCGGTTTTGCCGGCTTTGCCTTTGAATATTCACAAACAGAGGCCCAGCTGCTCGGTGACCGCGACTTTACCCGCGGCTGCCCGCGCAACTACGAAGTCGGCAATGACGGTGTGATCCGCACGGTCGATGTCTCGACCTGGGACTTCACGGGGGCTCAACCGGGTGACATCAATAATGGCCGCAATGTCGGCCTGTTCGCCGGCGACAATGCTTCATGTAATACCAGCCTGATCAACCGTCTTTTCATTCCGGTCGGGTTCGGCTCGGTCTATTACACGCCGGGCTTCTCCAACATCGGTGTTCCGAATTTCTCGGAATCCAATCTTGGCGGCACCCCGCCGCTCGGAACCAACGTCTGGAGCCTGGCGCGTCTGCAAGGTCAGCCGGGACCATACACCTCTGATTTCGATTTCGCGTCGCCGTTCTACAACCAGAATACGGCTGCCGCCCGTAATCAGAATGATTTCATTCCAGAGCAGCAACGCTGGAGCTTCTACAGCTATGGCGAGCACGACATCAGCTGGGGTAGCAACACCTCGGCCTATTATGAATTGCTCACCGCCAATCGCCAGTCGACGATCAATTCGGGCAATCCGGGCTTCTTCCCGACCGTTCCAGCCAATAACCCGTTCAACCCGTGTAATCAGACGTCCAACCCTGATGGTGTGAACTGCCTGGGAACCGTCTTCGGTGTGAACTTCGGTAATCTTGATGTTGTGCCGATCATCCGCATCCTCGGGGAACGGGACCGCACCGAAGCTGATATCACGCAAATCAGCTCGGTCCTCGGTTTCCGCGGCGATCTGCCTTTCTTCAATTCCTGGAACTATGACCTTTATACGAGCTATGCCCGTTCGGAAGGCTATCAGCGCTTTGTCGGTATTGATAATGACCGCCTGCAATTGTCGCTGAACACCTCGTTCCGTCTTCCGACTGGCCAAGTAGTTTGTGGTATTGATTTGGACGGTGACGGTCTTCCGGACAACGATGTGGGCGCCTTCGGTGATGAGCGTCTGAGCAATACACCTTGTGTTCCTGTCAATCTGTTCCAGGCTTCCATCTATCAGGAAGGTGGCGGTGTCCTGTCGCAAGCCGAAATGGATTACCTTCTGGCACCAGCAACCATCCGGACCGTTTATGAGCAGTTGATGGTTGGCGGTACAACGTCAGGCAATCTGTTCACTTTGAGCAATGGCTCGGACGTGCCGCTCGTCCTCGGTTTCGAATATCGCCGTGACACCATTCAGTCACAGGCAGATGATGTTTTCGGTCGTGGTGATATTTCGTTCCGCTCCGCAGACCAGGGCGCAACCGGTAACCGCTATCTGTGGGAAGTTTTCGCAGAAACGGAATTCCAGCCGATCCGTGGCCGCCGCTTCGCGGAAGAAGTGACGATCAACTTGTCGGGCCGTTGGACGGATGAAAGCAATTACGGCACGGATACCACCTACTCCATCAAGGGGAACTGGCGTCCGGTCAACTGGCTGAACTTCCGCGGGTCCTACGGCACGTCCTATCGCGCGCCGAATGCCCGCGAGCAGTTCCTGGCGGGCCAGACCGGCTTTGCCACTGTCAGCGACCCATGCGTCGTTCCGACAGCGGCACGCGTCGACCACGACAACAATCCGGCCACACCACCGATCTATGATCCGAATCTCGACACTCGGTCACAGATCACGATTGCCAATTGTCAGGCCGGTGGGGTTGATCCGACCACTCTGGGTCTCGCGGCCAACTTGTTGCCGACCTCATCAGTTGAAACGGCCTCTGGGGGGACGACTCTGCTGGATCCGGAAACGTCCCGGTCCCAGACTTGGGGTGTCGTGGCAGAACAGCCTTGGTTCAGCGCTTTCGATCTGCAACTCGCAGTCACTTACTATGACATCGTCGTCAGCGACTCGGTCAACGAGCCAAGCGCCGGCTTCATAGTCAATGATTGCTACAACACGATCCCGGGCTTCCAGTCCGCCTTCTGTAACCGTATCACACGGGGCGCGGGTGGGTTCCTCGACTTCATTGATGCCTCCTTCATCAACATTGGGACGATCAACTCGAAGGGTGTGGATTTCAACGTACTCTATCAGGATGAAATCCCGTGGTTTGGTGGCTGGGGTGTCACAACCGACCTCCGCGCCACGCGCCTGAACGAGCAGGTCTTCAATGTTCAGGGCACGCCGGATGATAACGCAGGTGAGACCGAAGCACCGCATTGGACAGGCTCTGTCCGTGTCGCGCTCGATCAGAATAACTGGCGCTTCACCTGGCTGACCCGCTACATTGGCGGTGGTGAAGAAAATAATCCGGGGACCACTGGTCAGACCTGCCGCGAAGTCAATGCGGCCGGGACCGGTCTCATTAACTGCGGGACGCCGGTTTACTTCACCGATGACTACTACGTGCATACGGCGAGTGTCTCCTGGACACCCGATACGTGGGTCATCAACTTCGGTATCCAGAACGTCTTCGACGAAGAGCCACCGGTTGTGGACCCGGCTGGTGTGTTCGCCATCGGCAATGTGCCGATCGGTATCGGCCACGACCTTCGCGGCCGCCGCTGGTTCCTCGGCGTACGCAAGTCGTTCTAAAAAC
>PFFX01000100.1:0-4742 GCA_002783385.1 Rhodobacterales bacterium CG15_BIG_FIL_POST_REV_8_21_14_020_59_13
TCGCCATCGGCGTGCCGGGCGCGCTCGGTTTCATCATCTGGGGCTGGAACGAGCCCGGCCGCACACCGACGGCGCTCGGTTATGTCGATGTTCTGGGCTTTCTGATCCTCGCGGCATCCGCTTTTTTCGTGGCACCTGTGGGCGCGATGCTGGCGCATACGGTGCCGGAAAAATTGCTGCGCCGGTTGTTTGCGCTGGGATTGATCGCCACCGCTTTCAGTTTGCTGCGCGAAGCCTTTATTGGCGGTTAGGCAGACTTCACGGCCATTTCTGCAGAAACGACAAACCGCCGAGCCAGGAAAGTCCTATGAGCGCTTGGACTTTTCCTGCCGATATGCGGCTTCACGCGCGGGCAATGCGTTTCCGATCGCTTGCCGCTCGGCGCTGGAATAGCGCGTCCATTGAGCCAATTCCGGCAATGTGCGGAAACAGCCCACGCACATCCCTGCTTCAGGATCGACAAAGCAGACTTTGATGCAGGGCGTCCAGATGCTCATGACGTAAGTTTCTAGCGCGGTCAGCCGTGTGCGCAAGCATTGCCCGCTAACTGCAAGAGCGAATAGGCTGCATTATCCGGTTGGGGGATTCGATGGAAGATATGGGTTTGCAGCTGCGCAGCTTTCTGGGCCTTTTTGCATTTATCGCAATTGGCTGGTTGCTGGGTCCGCGAAAGGCCGTGCCGGTCAAGCTGATCGGAGGTGCATTGGCACTGCAATTCCTGATCGCCTTCATCCTTTATTCCTTTGCGCCAACCCGCGCCTTTCTGGGCTCGCTAACCGGTGTGGTCGAGGCCCTTCAGGCGGCGACGATGCAAGGCGCAGATTTTGTCTTCGGCTATCTGTCAGGCAGCACCGCGCCTTTCGTGGTCGATGAAACCCATGCCGGCCGCGCCTTCATCTTTGCGTTTCAGTCGTTGCCGATGGTCATCGTATTGTCGGCGATTTCCGCGCTGCTGTGGCGCTGGCGCATACTCGAATTTGTGGTCCGGGGATTTGCCTTCGCTTTCCGCAAGACGCTGGGGCTGTCGGGTGCAGCTAGTCTTGGCGCATCGGCCAATATCTTTCTCGGCATGACAGAATCGCCACTGCTGATCCGGCCGCGTTTGCCCCAGATCAGCCGCAGCGATCTGTTTCTGATCATGACGGTTGGCTTCTCGACCGTCGCCGGGTCTGTCATGGCGGTCTATGTCGCGCAGCTCAGCGGCGTCATTGACGGGGCGGCGGGACATATCGTGACGGCCTCACTCATCTCCATTCCTGCGGCCGTTTTGCTGGCACGGCTGATGCATCCCGCAGATGCGGATGGAGAGGAAGACAGATCGGCGGAAAAGATACCGACCACCGTCTATCACTCGTCGATGGATGCGTTGACGACGGGGGTCACAGACGGCGTGAAGCTCTTCATCAATATCATCGCCATGTTGCTCGTTTTTATTGCGCTGGTTGCGCTGGTCAACATGATGCTCGGGGCCTTGCCCGATTTCGAAGGCGCGCCATTGTCCGTGGACCGCACCCTGGGATGGGTGTTTGCCCCGATTGTGTGGCTGGCCGGTATTCCGTGGTCTGAAGCGACGGATGCAGGGGCGGTGATGGGGTTGAAAACAGCGCTCAACGAGATCATTGCCTATGAACGGCTCGGGACTCTGGGCGATGCCCTGTCTCCACGCAGCTATCTGATCATGACCTATGCAGTGAACGGATTTGCCAACTTTTCCAGCCTGGGAATTCTCATCGGTGGAATGATTGCCATTGCGCCGAGTCGCCGGGTAGATATTCTCGGTCTCGCACCCAAAGCGCTGATCTCCGGCACATTCGCGACATTGATGACGGGGGCTGTTATTGGCGTTTTGCCACAAAGCCTGTTTGGCTAATCGCTACGGCGCGGGAAAAATCTGGAGCGCAGCCAGCCAAGGGTGGAATTGCCCGCGAGCGCTTTGCGGTAGGACTCGTCCATGAATTTAGAGAGCTTGCGGCTCTCTCCAACGAGATCGAGCCGGGTTTGCATGGGCGTGTTTTCATCCAGCATTTTGACGATTTTGGCAGGTGCGCCCGCCACAACCGCATAAGCGGGAACGTCCCGCGTGACGACGGACCGTGCCCCGATCACGGCATTGGCGCCGATGCTGACGCCCTTGCCGATGAAGGCCCCATCCCCAACCCAGACATTATCGCCCAGTATTACAGGCCGCCCCTCGGGTGCCGGTTCGACGCGATTATACAATCCATGCCAGTCGCTGTCGGTAACAGTGGTATTCGCGGCAAACAGGCAAGCATGGCCAATGGTGATGGATCTGGTGGCCTGGATTCGAGTGCCGGGCGCGATGAAGACCGCATCGCCGATTTCGATCCTGCCGCCCTGGTCTGCGGGCGACCAGACCGTCAGCCGCACATTCTGGTCCGCCGTTGCTACGATATGCACAGCTGTTCCGACAGAAATATTCGGTCCGAACACTTCGACATGCCAAGGCTGTGTCAGCTTAGCGGCCGGACCGAGGCGATCAAAATGCGGTTCCAGAAAATGACGGGCCCAGGTGTTTTCAAAGCTTTCCCAGGCGGCATGCATCCAGTAGGGGCGGTGATCTCTTCGCATTCCGGTTTCCACAGGTTAGAAGACACACATGAATGATGACACTGTCGATACGGCCATTCTGTCCCTTGTAGAGGCGAGGGGCGCTGGCAAGTCAATCAGCCCGGCTGATGCTGCGCAGGCTTTGGATGCGGAAAACTGGCGCAGACGGCTGAGCGCTGTGAAGCAGGGTGCCATCCGTCTCGCCGAAGCCGGCAAGGTCGACATCCTGCGCAAGGGAAAACCGGTGAACTCCTCCGACTTCAAGGGCGTTTACCGCATTGCGCTCAAGGCATGAGCGCACTTGCAGCATTGTTGCAGGATATTCGCGCTTGCCGCGCTTGCGAAGGCGAAATTCCCGAGCCAAGACCAGTGCTTCAAGTATCGAGCAGAGCCCGTATCCGGATCATCGGACAGGCACCTGGAACCCGCGTTCATGCTTCCGGGCGTCCGTTTACAGATCCATCAGGTGACCGTCTGCGGTCTTGGCTGAAGATCAGCGAAGCGGATTTCTACAATCCCGATATTCTTGCGATTACGCCTATGGGATTCTGCTTTCCGGGGCTGGACAGCAAGGGCGGTGACAAGCCGCCGCGGCCGAGATGCGCCCGGCTGTGGCAGGCCGCGCTGGATGCGCAGCTTCCCGATGTCAAGATGACCTTCCTGATCGGCGGCCATGCGCAAAAATTTGTACTGGAGGACACCTTCAAGGGCACAGTCACGGACACGGTGTCTGCGTGGCGGGAATATGCTCCCCGATACGTCCCTTTGCCGCATCCATCGTGGCGCAATAATGCCTGGCTGAAGCGGCATGACTGGTTCGAGAAGGAATTGTTGCCGATGGTGCAGCGCAATATGGAATCTCTCCTGAAATAGGCGTGTGAACAGCTTGCCGTATAGGTCAAGGAGAGCTATCCCGGCGCCGCCTCACGCCACTTTCCCCGGCGGGCGGGATACCGGAAAAGACCGGCCAGAAGACGGATCGATTCATGAGCGTTTTTGAACACCCTTCTTTCGACAATCACGAAAAAGTCCTGTTTGCGACAGACGCAAAAACAGGGCTGAAAGCAATCATTGGCGTGCATTCGACGGCGCGTGGCCCGTCCTGCGGCGGGTGCCGGTTCTGGTCCTATGACAGCTCGGCAGACGCGCTTCAGGATGCGCTGCGTCTGTCCCAAGGCATGAGCTACAAAAACGTCATGGCCGATCTGCCGATTGGTGGTGGCAAGAGCGTCATCATGAAGCCGCAAGGCGATTTTGATCGAGACGCGCTGTTCCAGGCCTTTGGCCGCGCGGTTGAATCGATGAATGGCGATTACATCACTGCCGAAGATGTCGGCGTCAGCCCTGATGACATGATGAGCGTCCACAAGCAGACCAAACACGTCACCGGTCTGCCGGAAGGCAAGGCGGCTTCCGGTGATCCGTCGCCGATTACGGCAGAGGGCGTGTTCCGCGGCATAAGGGCGTGCGTGAAACGCGCCACCGGTTCGGAAGACCTGAAAGGTATCCGTGTTGCTGTTCAGGGGGCTGCAGGCCATGTCGGCAGCTATTTGTGCGAGCATTTGTCGAAGGCCGGTGCCGAATTGATCATCGCCGACATGAATGTCGAAGCTCTACAGAAGCATGTCGATAATTTCAGTGCGGTCATCGTCGACAAGGATGCGATCTATGATCAGGACGCGGATGTGTTGGCGCCCTGCGCACTCGGCTCGATCATCAATCCCGACACGATTGACCGCCTGAAAGTGAAAATGGTGGCTGGCGCGGCCAATAATCAGCTTGCCAGCCTTGATATGGGTGCCGCATTGCAAAAGCGCGGCATTCTCTATGCCCCTGATTATGTGATCAATGCGGGTGGCATCATCAATGTGATGGGCGAAATCAGCGGCGATTACGATCCGGAATGGGTGAAGGACAAGCTGGTCGCGCTTGAAGCCACGCTGGGCGAAATTCTCGACCGAGCCGAAAGCGAGGGCCGCCCGTCCAATGTCATCGCGGACGAAATGGCGCGGGCACGTCTGGAAGAAGCTGCTGCCGCGAAACCCGCGGCGGCCTAGCTGTGGGTTCTCAAAAGGTTGTTCACCCGGGCTGAAGCCTTGAAGGTGGTCGTTGCAACACTGCCATCAGCAAGGAGAGCCCGGATGACCGCCCACAGGAATGCCAGACAAACGCCG
>PFFX01000100.1:4854-7365 GCA_002783385.1 Rhodobacterales bacterium CG15_BIG_FIL_POST_REV_8_21_14_020_59_13
CATTGTCGATGGCCTGCATGGAGGCGACCGGGTCGATTGCGCTGACTTCCACCCCGCCTTCAACCGTGCGCAGGATGACATTGCAGGGCAGCATCGCGCCTACGCGGGGCTCTATTCCGATTGCCTGATGCGCCATGCCGGGATTGCAGGCGCCAAGGATGCGATAGCCAGGCATGTCGATATCCAGCTTTTTCTTCATGGTCGCCGTAACATCAATCTCGGTCAGGACACCGAAACCCTGCGCGGCCAACGCTTCGCGCGTGCGTGCGTCGATGGCGTCGATATCGGCGCCGGCGATGGTACGGTCTATTGTATAGGTCATTATTCTCTCACTTTTGATTGACTTGAAAAACCTGGATAGCGTCGAGAGGACTGCTGCCGGGTCCGGCCTTTCGCGTGTCTGTTTGCGTCCGACTTTGCCAGAGGAGTACATGGTGAACGCTGTGCGCCCTATCAATGTTCCCCATCGCCGCGATGACACCACCGCCATCCAGATCCGGTGAGCCGACCGGCCAGAGACCTGAATTTCCCGCGACCCGTATCCCCCCCTCCGAGACTACAGCTATAAAGCCGGCAGTAAGGTCATTGCCGATTCATCCAGGGCGAGGCGTAAAATCCCGCCTTTCTTGATGGGGTTGGCAAGCGGCAGTTCGGCGATCCAGTGCGTTCCATCGGATGCGGTGATGCGGATCCGCTGGCGGCCCTGCCGGATGCGGATATCCTCGACTGTGAATTCAGCGCCGGTTTCAGATTCCCTGAGAGCCTCGGGCCGGACCAACAAATTCATCGCCGTCCCGTCCTTGATGTCAGGCGCTTTGATTGTGCCAAACAAGGTTTCGATCCTGTGGTTTTCAATTCTCCCTGGCGCGACGTTGATATCACCAAGCAAGCGGGCAGAAGAGATGGAGACCGGGTGACAATAGACCTCGGCCGGAGAGCCGGACTGGATGATGCGGCCCTCTTCCATCAAAAACAGCGTGTCGGCGGTTTCAAACGCCTCATCAGCATCATGGGTTACGATCAGGGCGGCGGCCCCGGCCTCACGAATGACCTTCATGGTCTGCTCGCGCAAATCGGCACGCAGCCGCCGGTCGAGGCTGGAAAAGGGTTCATCCAGTAAAATGATATCGGGGCGTGGGGCAAGGGCACGGGCCAATGCGACGCGTTGCTGCTCGCCGCCGGACAATTCGTGCGGATAGGATTGTGAAAGCGCGCTGATCTCGGTCTGTTTGGTCAATTCGGCGACGCGGGCATTGACGGCGTCTTTTGAAAAATGCCCCTTGAGGCCGAACGCGATATTTTTCTCCACCGTCAGGTGAGGGAAAAGCGCATAGTCCTGAAAGACGACACCGACACGCCTTTTTTCGGCAGGGGTGAGGTGTTTTCCATCATCCCAGCTTTGGCCGCCGGAGACGATGCTTCCCGCTTCCAGCGCTTCCAGACCGGCAATCGTGCGCAGAAGTGTGGATTTGCCAGCCCCGGACGGGCCGAGAACGGCGCAGACCTGACCGCAATAAAGATCCAGATCAACGCCATTGAGGATGGGGTTGCCGCCGAGCGATTTTTCCGCGCCGCGAACCGACAATATGGGCTGGCTCATCGCTCCTCTCCCCGGGTCAGGGAGCGGGCAGCGAGGATCATCGCAGGAATCGTCGCGAGCACGATGATCAGGGAGGGCAGGGCGGCCTGTCCCAATCGCTCGTCTGCGGCATAATTGTGCGCGATCACGGCGAGCGTATCGGTGTTGAACGGGCGCAGAATCATGGTGGCGGGCAATTCCTTCATCACCTCAACGAACACCATCAGTGCGGCTATGCCAATGCCGCCAAGTATCAGTGGCCAATGAATGTCAGCCGCGATGCGCCGGCGGCCCGCGCCGAGCGTTTTGGCAGCTTCATCCAGCCGGTGTGTGACTTGCGCCAGCGCTGTCTCGGCAGGGGCAATTGCAACGGCGGCAAAGCGCGACAGGTAGGCGAAGACAAGTGCGCCTGCAGTGGCCGACAAAAGAATCGGAAAACGCCCGCCCCAGAGGCTGTCGAGAAGGGTCTGGAGCCCGGCAAAGAGCACCAGCGCACCAACAGCGGCAACAGCTCCCGGTGCCGCATAGCCCAGACCGGCGAGCCGTGCTGACAGCACACCGAAAGTTGTTCCGCTGCGGATGGCATAGGCTGCGCCAAGGCCCAGCAGGGCGGCAAGGATGGCCGTAATGCTGGCCAAGCCTAGCGAATTGTTGAGCCCGTCCATTACGCCCCGCGCCGCCGGTTCTGTCAGGGCCAGATAGAGGAGCCGCCCCAGCGGAAAGACAAGGCCGAGCAGGATGGGCAGCAGACAGACCAGAACGGCCATGATGCCCTGCCCTCCTGCCAGACGAATACGCCGGGTCTGCCGCCGCCCGCCGCTGGTCTGACCATAGCGCGCGCGGGCCCGGCTTTGCCTTTCGAGCGCGAAGGCGAGATAGGCAAAGAGTGCGAGCACAACTGCCAGCCGGGCTGCATCCGGGACCGATCCTGC
>PFFX01000100.1:7385-22348 GCA_002783385.1 Rhodobacterales bacterium CG15_BIG_FIL_POST_REV_8_21_14_020_59_13
CGCCAACTGTCAGGGTAGGGGCTCCCAGATGCGCAACCGCCCCAAAATCAGCGATGGACTCCATGGCCACGAGCGCAAGCCCCGCTGCGAGCGCTGGCCGGACCAACGGCAAGGTGATGCCGGTCAGCGTCTGCCAGCGGGATGCGCCCAGCGTTCGCGCGGCATTTTGCATGTCAGGATGCTGTTCTGAAAACGCCTGCCGCGCGATGAGATAGACGTAAGGATAAAGCGTGACGGAGAAGACAAATCCTGCCCCCACAGGGCCACGCACGACCGGCAGGAGGTCAGCCAGGCTGGTCAGGCCGGCCTCGCGCAAGGGTGTCTGAAGCGGACCGGCCGCCTGTGTCAGGTCCAGCCAGCCATAGGCCGCAACATAGGCCGGGACAGCGAGAGGCAGGGCCAGTGCCCAGGCGAAGATGTTGCGTCCGGGAAAATCGAGGCGGGCGATCATCCAGCCCGCCATGGTTCCAATCCCGCCCGCCAGTATCATGGCCGTCGATGTGACGATGAGTGTGTTCAGCACATAGCCCGGCAGGCGGGTCTGCAGGAGATGAAGCAGATAATCGCCCCATGGCGCGCTGACCGCGATCCAGGCAACCGCCAGAATCGGGCCCGCCGCCACAAGGGCGGCCAGACTGCCAAAAACTGCGGGACCCGGTGCAGGCGCTTTCATTCAAGCACTAGGGCCAACCGGCGCGGTCAAAGACACGGCGGGCGGCCCCGGCATTGTCTCCCAGAGTCGACATGTTGAGCGTGTCTGCCTGAAAGCCCATCAGCTCGCGGACGGACGGATTGTCGAATGCTGTGCCTTCAACAGCGGGAAATTCATTGGCCAGTTCGACATAGACGCGCTGTCCGGATTCGCTTAGGAGGAAGCGGATCAGTGCTTCAGCGTTTTCCGGGTGAGGCGCGTTGGCGGCAATGCCGGCCCCGGAAATATTGACATGCGTGCCATATTCACCGGCCGGGAAGATCAATCCGATACCATTCGTGACGCCCTGATCACCGGGATTATCCGAATTGGCGAGCCGCAGATAATAGTAATGATTCACCACCGCGACATCACATTCGCCGGCATGAATGGCTTGCAGCTGATCGGTGTCGCCGCCTTGCGGCGGGCGGGCAAAATTGGCAACCACACTGCGTGCCCAGGCTTCTGCGGCCTCTTCGCCATGGTGAGCGATAATCGATGCGAGGAGTGACTGGTTATAAGCATTGTCCGAGCTTCGGATGCAGATGCGTCCCTGCCAGCGGGGGTCAGCAAGATCCATATAGCTGGTGATTTCAGAGGGATCGACGCGGTCTTCGGCATAGGCAATCACACGAGTACGGAGGGCAAAGCCGATCCAGAAGCCATCGGGATCGATAAAGCGGTCTGGAACGCGCGCTGCAATCGAGGAAAAATCGGTCTGTGCGAACAGTCCGTCCTCTTCTGCACGCTGGAGCCGCGAGGCATCCACCGTGATCACGACATCTGCCGGGCTGCGGTCACCATCGGTACGGATGCGCTCAATCAGTAGATCGCCGCTGGCTTCGACCAGATTGACCACAATGCCAGTTTCTTCGGTGAAGCGCGCGTAAGCAACCTGGTCCGAATCATAGTGGCGGGCGGAATAAACGTTGACGACTTCAGAATCGCCGGACTGGCTGCAGGCTGCGATCGAAAACGCGGCGATCACGGATAAAATCAGGCGGGTCATGAACAACTCCGTAACTTCTAATTCAGTCCCTTACATTTTTGCGAATGTTTCGCAAGTAGTGCGCCTGCGGCGAATTGCAGCGCCGACGGGCAAGAAGCCGGCGCCGCTTGTTAAAACGGTAGCAAATCATCGCATTAAGGGGGAATGGTGGGCGATGCTGGGATTGAACCAGCGACCCCTGCCGTGTGAAGGCAGTGCTCTCCCGCTGAGCTAATCGCCCATTCCAGAGCCGCGGCGTATAGGCCGTGGGTGCCTTGCTGGTCAAGTGTCACAAACAATTGAAGAGGCATTTCTAAATTTTTCTAAATATTTGGCCGGAACGGCTTGACGTGGCGACATGAAATCGTCATAGAGCGCGCCAGCCTGTTAACAGGTGGTGCGGAGAGGCAGTGTTTGTCACGCAGTCTTCGTTTTCCAAGAGGGGAGCGCACGTAACCCAGGCGGGAATGGCTCGCCGGTTCGGAGTATCGCTATGAGTAATGACCTCTGCACGCCGGAAGGCGCGCGTCGACTGAAGCAACGGATTGAAGCCTACTGGGCTGACCGGGGCTATAATGTAAATATTGAACTGGTGGATGCCGGATTCATGCCGGCCATGCGGTCGGCACGGACCGATGTCCGCTCGAATATGGTCAATGGTATGCCGCGCCGTCAAAGCGCTGCCAATGATTCGGCGCCTGATCGCCGGACCGCCAATGACCGGATGCCGGAACTGCGCTCGGCCTGATTACCGGCCTTGCCAGAGTTTTTCCAGCGTATCGGGCAAGTTACTGAAATTATCGAGTACCGCATCTGCGCCAAGCGCGCGATGCGGTATTTCGCTGTATCCGTGGGTCAGGATGATGCACGGAATTCCGGCGGCTTGCCCGCAAGCGGCATCAGTGATGGAATCGCCGATCAGTGCCAGATTGGGCCCGGCATTGCCGACTGCGCTCCAGAAATGGGCGGCATCGGGCTTTTTCGCCTCGGTCCGCTCGGGTCCGATGATGCGCTCGAAATAATGCGAAAGGCCGAGAGCCTCGATCAGGGCATCCGCCAGCCCACTCGACTTGTTGGTACAGATTGACAATCTTGCGCCGCGCGCCTTCAGAACATCGAGGATTTCGACACCCCCGTCGAAAGGGCGGCTGAGATTGGCGATGCCTGACCGGTATACGTCGATGAAATCCGCCACGCGCCTATCGACATCCGCCGACGTGATTTTCCGGTTTTGGGCAGCATAAGCGCGTTCGATCAGTATCCGGGCCCCGCGTCCGACCATGGCGCGGACATCTGCCAGCGCGACATTTTCCAGCCCGTCTGCGGCCACGACTTCATTGAGCGACCGCACCAGATCCGGTGCGGTATCGACCAGTGTGCCATCGAGGTCGAAGGCAATTCCGGAATTCTGGAAACAGTCCGACATCAATTCTGATCCTCTAGCCTGCGATCTCTCCAATCCGGCGGTCGCTTCCTGCATTTGAATGGTCTATAGCCCGATAATCCATTTACAACTCAGTATGGATCAGGAGCCACATATGACTGCACCGCGTGCCGCCATCATTCTTGCCGCCGGTCTTGGTACGCGCATGAAGTCCGATTTGCCGAAATGCCTGCATCAAGTTGGCGGCCGGCCAATGCTGGAATGGTCGATTGATCTGGCCCGGAAGACCGGTGCCGAGCGCGTGGTCACGGTGTATGGCCGGATATCTCCACAGACCGGCGAGTTGGGTGAAGCCAACAAAACGCTGACCGCCTTGCAGGACCCGCCTCTGGGGACCGGCCATGCCGTGCAATGCGCCGAAAGCGCCATGGCCGGTTTTACGGGCAATGCCATCGTCCTTTATGGCGACACCCCACTGATCACGCCGCAGACCGTTGAGAAGGTTTTTGCCGCACTGGAATTGGGCGCTTCCATTGCGGTTCTGGGGTTCACGCCGGAAGACGCCGGGGCGTATGGCCGGCTGGTTGTAAAAGACGGCCTGCTCGACCGGATTGTCGAATTCAAGGATGCCAGTGAGGAAGAGCGGGCCATCGGCTTTGTGAATTCCGGGGTTCTGGCGGCACCTGCGCTCTTGTTGTTTGAATTGCTGGGTGAAGTCACCAATGACAATGCCAATGGCGAGTATTACCTGACGGATGTGGTCGGACTGGCGCGCAAGCGCGGCCTTAAAGCCGTTGCCGTAGAAGGCGATGAGGCCGAAGTGCTCGGCGTCAACTCCCGCATCGACCTGGCCGAAGCCGAAGCGAGCTGGCAGCGCCGCCGACGCGAGGACGCCATGCGTGAAGGGGTCACGCTGACCGCGCCGGAAACGGTGTTCATCTCCCATGACACGGTAATTGGCCGCGATGTCATCATCGAACCGAATGTGGTTTTCGGCCCCGGCGTGACGGTCGAGGATGGGGCGGTCATCCATGCCTTTTCGCATCTTGAGGGATGTGTGGTGCGCGCTGGTGCTGACATCGGCCCGTATGCGCGGCTGCGGCCGGGGGCGGACATCGGACCGGGGGCAAGGATCGGCAATTTCGTCGAAGTGAAGAAATCCACATTCGGACCCGGTGCAAAAGCCAATCATCTTGCCTATATCGGAGATGCGGATGTCGGGGCGAAAGCCAATATCGGTGCCGGAACCATTACCTGTAATTATGACGGGTTCGGCAAGCACCGGACCGTCATCGGGGAGGGTGCCTTTATCGGCTCGAACTCCTCGCTTGTTGCACCTGTGACCATTGGAAATGGCGCGTATACCGGTTCGGGCGGTGTGGTGACCGACAATGTGCCCGATGATGCATTGGCGTTGGGACGCGCCAAACAGGTCAACAAAGACGGCTGGGCGCCGCGTTTTCGTGCGGCGATGCAAAAGCGCAAAGCGGAGCGTTAATCATGAATCTGTCCGACCGTATGAAGGACAAGACCCTTTTCAAGACCCAGTCCTATTATGGGGGCAAGTGGCATTCCGGCACTGACACATTTGCGGTCGATAATCCGGCCAACCGGTCGAAGCTGGCCGATGTGGTCGATGTCGGCGCTGACGGTGCCAAAGCCGCCATTGCGGCGGCGTCTGACGGTTTCCGGATATGGCGGAAGACCTCGCCTTTCGAGCGCGCCCGCATCCTGTTGAAATGGTATGAGCTGATCAACGAGAATGTTGACGATCTGGCAACGCTGATCACGTCGGAAATGGGCAAGCCCTGGGCCGAAGCGAAGGGCGAAGTGGCCTATGGGGCGGCCTTTATCGAATGGTCGGCACAGGAAGCGGTACGGATTCACGGGGAAACCGTGACTGTGCCCTTTCCCGGCACGCGCGGCTGGACCCTGCATCAACCGGTAGGCGTCGTCTCCTGTATCACGCCGTGGAATTTTCCCTCGGCCATGATCACGCGGAAAGCCGCTCCGGCTCTGGCTGCGGGCTGCTCGATTGTTATCAAACCGGCCGCGGAAACGCCGTTGACGGCGCTTGCCCTGGCCGAACTCGCCGACCGCGCAGGCTTTCCGCCCGGTGTTTTCAACGTCATTTGCGGCGAAGCCGAAGTGCTTGGCCCGGTGATGATTGGATCGCCGGAGGTCCGCATGATCGGCTTCACCGGTTCGACTGAAGTCGGCAAGTTGATCATGCGTCAGGCAGCTGACGGCGTGAAGCGCGTGGCGCTGGAGCTCGGCGGAAATGCGCCCTTCATCGTCATGGACGATGCCGACCTGGAAGCCGCTGCGGCCGGCGTCGCGCAAGCCAAATTCCGGTCCGGCGGGCAAACCTGTGTCTCGCCCAACCGTATCATTGTTCAAAACGGCGTGGCCGATGCCTTCCTCGATCTGCTGGAAAAAAAGATCACCAAGATCAAGGCCGGAGACGGCTTTGAAAGCGGCGTTGATATCGGCCCGCTCATCCATGACGAGGCAGTGGCGCGCGTCGATAAGCTGGTGAAGGATGCGGTGGCAGGTGGTGCCAGAATCCGTGTTGGCGGGCAGCCTCTGGCTGATGAGCTTGGCGGCTCGTTTTACGCGCCCACCCTGATGGAAGGCGGGAATTTTGATCAGGCCATTGCCCGCACGGAGATTTTTGGCCCCGTCGCTTCGGTCTATCGCGCAGAGGACGAAAACGAGATCATCGAACTGGCCAATAATACGCCTTACGGGCTGGCCGCCTATCTCTATACGCGGGATATCGGCCGGGTGCATCGTATGTCGGAAGGTCTCGATTATGGTATGGTCGGTGTCAATGCACCGATGGTGGGGTCTGCTTCAACGCCGTTTGGCGGGGTGAAGGAATCCGGTATTGGCCGTGAAGGCGGCAAGTGGGGCGTTGAGGAATTCAGCGAGTTGAAATACGTCCTGCTCGCCGGGGTGAATTTGTGAGCGCGTCCGAACAAAAAGCCAATGCCGCAGCTGCCGCGCTGCACTATGTCAGCGACGGAATGACGGTCGGTCTCGGTTCGGGATCAACCGCAGAGCTTTTTGTCCAGTATCTGGGCGAGCAGGTGCGCGGCGGTCTTAACATCATCGGCGTGCCAACCTCGGAACAGACGGCAGAGCTGGCGGAGTCGGTGGGGATTAACCTGAAACCGATTGATCATGTGGACCGCATTCATGTGACCGTTGATGGTGCGGATGAGGTGGATGGCCGGTTTCACCTGATCAAGGGCGGTGGTGGCTGTCTGCTGCGGGAAAAAATCATCGCCCATGCCTCCGATCTGATGGTTGTCATCATTGATGAAACCAAGCTGAAGGAGCAATTGGGCGCTTTCCCTCTGCCGGTTGAAGTCGATCCCTTTGCCTTCACGATTACCGCCAAGATGATTTTTGATGCCTTGCGCGCGACCGGCATTTCCCGGGCTGATGTCAATTTGCGCCGGCGCGGTGACGGGCTGGAGCCTTTCATAACCGATGGCGGGCATTACATCCTGGATTGCGCGTGCAAGGCCATCCCGGACCCTGCCGGTCTGGCTGACCGCCTGGTTCACATTCCCGGCGTTGTTGAACACGGCTTGTTCATCGGTCTGGCGCGCGTGGTGATCGTCGGCGAAGATGGCGCTGCGCGCGTAATGGAATTGTAGGCGGGATTAGCTGTGACAGATTATGATTTTGACCTCTTCGTCATCGGTGCCGGCTCGGGCGGAGTCCGCGCTGCCCGGATGGCTGCGCTGCACGGTGCGAGAGTGGCGATTGCAGAAGAATACCGGGTCGGCGGGACTTGCGTGATCCGCGGCTGTGTGCCGAAGAAATTCCTAGTTTATGCGTCGGCCTATGGAAAAGCTTTCAAGGAAGCGGCGGGCTATGGCTGGAGCGTTGGCGAGGTCCGCCATGACTGGTCGAAGCTGTGCGCCAATCTGCATGGTGAAGTTGACCGGCTGTCGGGCATTTACTGGAAGAACCTGTCCAATTCAGGGGTCGAGATCTTTCAGGACCGTGCCGAACTGGAGGACGCTCATACGGTCCGCCTCTTACAAGCCGGTCGCACTCTTTCCGCCAGATACATTCTGGTCGCGGTTGGCGGCGCGCCGTCCCGCCTCGGCATCGAAGGGGATGAGCTGGCGATTACGTCGAACGAGGTCTTCCTGCTGAAGGAACGCCCGCAGCATGTCGTGATCGCGGGCGGCGGTTACATTGCCTGTGAATTTGCCCAGGTTTTTGCCGGGCTGGGCTCGGAGGTCTGTCTGATCTACCGCGGCGATACGGTTCTGCGGGGCTTTGATGACGACATACGCGCTCACATACATGCCGAGCTGAAGCGCTCGGGCGTCAGGGTCATGACCCATGCCAATATCATGCGCATCGAGGAGGCTGGCGACGGAGCGCGGCGCGTTTTCACGGATACCGGAGAGGAACTGACCGCGCACGCCGTGATTCAGGCTGTGGGCCGGACGGCGCACACCAGAGGTCTGGGGCTGGACAAGGCCGGGGTCGAAACCGCTGACGATGGGGCCATCATTGTCGACACATTCTCGAAAACCAATGTCGATCATATCTATGCCGTGGGCGACGTCACCAACCGCATCAATCTGACCCCTGTTGCCATCCGCGAAGGCGCAGCTTTTGCGGCAACTGTTTTTGGTGATGAACCGACAGCTTTTGATCATGGCGATGTCGCCAGCGCGGTTTTCACCCAGCCCCCGGTGGGTGTTGTCGGTCTGACCGAACACGACGCGCGCAAGGCGTTTGGCGGGGTGGACGTCTACAAGGCGTTGTTCAAGCCGATGAAAAACAGCCTGTCAGGATCGGAAGGCCGGATGCTGGTGAAGCTGGTGGTCAAACAAGATGATCAGCGCGTTGTCGGCGTCCATATGGCGGGCGATGACAGCCCGGAAATCATTCAGGCGGTTGGCATCGCCGTGAAAGCGGGTTTGACCAAACAGCAATTTGATGCGACCTGCGCTGTTCATCCGACAGTCGCCGAGGAATTGGTGACGCTGAAAGACAAATGGACACCGCCGGAAACCCGATGAGTTGGACACCCGCCTCCTGGAGGGACAAACCCGCAGCCCAGCTGCCGGATTATCCCGATGCCGACGCGCTGAAACGGGTCGAGGCCGAGCTGGCTGCAAAACCGCCGCTGGTCTTTGCCGGCGAAGCCCGGCGCTTGCGGCGTCAGCTCGCCGATGTGGCGGCCGGCAAGGCGTTTCTGCTGCAAGGCGGTGATTGCGCGGAAAGCTTCAAGGAATTTTCGGCAGACCATGTGCGCGATACCTTCCGCGTCATCCTGCAGATGGCCGTCATTCTGACTTTTGCGGCGGCCAAGCCGGTGGTCAAGGTCGGCCGTATTGCCGGACAATTCACCAAGCCGCGGTCCAACCCGATCGAGACCCAGAATGGTGTCGATCTGCCGAGTTATCGCGGCGACAGCGTCAATGACATGGCGTTCGAGCCGGACGCGCGGCGTCCTGATCCGCAGCGCCTGATCCGCTCCTATGAGCAATCGGCGGCGACCATCAATCTGTTGCGGGCGTTTGCGTCCGGCGGGTTTGCCGATCTTGGCAATGTCCATCAATGGACGCTGGAATTTGTAAAAGATTCCCCGGCGAGCGACCGCTATACCGAACTGGCGGGGCGGATTTCGGAAGCTCTGGCCTTCATGCGCGCTTGCGGTGTGACCGGTGATGCTGCGCGCAGCCTGGAGAGCGTGGATTTCTACACCAGTCACGAAGCCCTGCACCTGCCGTTTGAAGAAGCGCTGACGCGGCGGGATTCGGCCGGCGATGCCTGGCTGGCCACGTCCGCACACATGTTGTGGATCGGCGAGCGCTCGCGGCAACCCGATGGCGCGCATGTGGAATTTGCCAGCGGTGTGATGAATCCGATCGGCATCAAATGCGGTCCCACCATGGAGCCGGGCGACCTTTTCCCGGTGCTGGACAAGCTCAATCCGGAGAATGAGGCGGGGCGGATCATCCTGATCAGCCGTATGGGCGCGGATCGTGTGCGCGAGCGCTTGCCGCATCTGGTCAGGGCGGTCGAGGGCGAAGGCCGGTCGGTGATCTGGTCTTGCGATCCGATGCACGGCAATACGGTCAAGACCGATAGTGGCTACAAGACCCGCGATTTCGACCGCGTGCTCAACGAGCTGGAAGGCTTCATGCAGGCGGTTTCCGGCGAGGGAGCCTATCCCGGCGGTGTGCATTTCGAAATGACCGGACAGGATGTGACTGAATGCGTCGGCGGCGCCAAGGCCCTGACCGAAGCGGATCTGTCCTCCCGCTATCATACGCATTGCGATCCGCGCCTGAATGCAGATCAGGCGCTGGACATGGCGTTCCGTATTGCTGAAGCGCTGACGGCGGCCCGTACGGGAAAATCCCGCGCAGCCTAACCGTCTTCTGGCTCTTCCTGCGGCATGTCGCCCTGGCTGGGCGTTGAGAAGACCTGACCCGGATAAATGAGATCGGGATTGCGGATCTGGTCCTGATTGGCACGATAGATCACCGTATAGCGCAAGCCTTCGCCGTAAACGCTGCGGGCGATCCGCCACAGGCTGTTGCCGGGCTGGACGATAACACGGCCTTCACCGAGCTGGACATCTTCCGCAGCCACGCGCTCGAAGGGCAGAGCGATGACTGCTTCGACCTGACCATCAACCGACAGCATGTCGATCTGCAGATCATAGACGCCGGGGGCGAGGGTTTCAGCGGCGCGCAAGGACCACCGTCCTTCAGGATTGGCGCTGGTCTCACCGACAATGGCCCCATTGGCGAAGACGCGAACGCGGCTGCCGGGGGTGGCACGGCCGGCAAATATCACCGCGCCGCTGTCATCATAATCAACCGTTTCAAGGACCAGCGGTCCAGTGGCAACGCCTGATACGGGTCCCTGGCGAACTTCACTGGCCTGACCCGGGCGGGTGATCACGACCAGAGGAATTTCATCTCTGGAAGCTGGAATGGACACCAGAACGGTCTGTTCTGAGAGAATGATCTCGCCATTTCCTGAGTCCATTTCCAGTGAGAGCTCGATGGCGCCGGCGGGCAGGGGCGTGTTGAGAATGATCACCCATTCGCCACGATCATCAATATCGGTCTCGGCGATGGCATTGCCATCAGCCAAAATACGCAGGGTCCATTCCGGAACACCGCGGCCGGCGATCACGGCGGTTCCGGCCGGATCAATGCGCACGATGTCGAAGGACGGAGCGGGCATCGTGACCAGAACATCGTCATCTACAGCCGGACCGGCCGATGTGGTGTTTTCGCTCTCCTGCACAGGCGCAGGCGTGCGTGTCAGCACGAAAACAGCTGCAGCACCAATCGCGAGAGCGCCCAGAATGGCGGCGAGAATGAGGGACCGCATGGCGGTCATGCCGAACTCCTTTTTTACTGGTTTATCACGGCCATCGATGGTCGCAACACGTCACAACGCGGCTTATGATCTCTTTGGCAGTCAGAAGGACATATGGAAATGGCGAAAGTGCGGTCGATTGGTGTTTTTTGTGGTTCTGCGGCAGGACGCAGCCCGGCCTATGTGATCGCGGCACGCGCCGCTGGCAAGGCCATCGCCAGTCATAACGCCCGGCTGGTCTATGGCGGCGGCGACGTTGGCCTGATGGGGCAGGCGGCCCATGCCGCGCTGGAAGCGGGCGGCGAGGTTCTGGGCGTGATCCCCGAATTCATGATCGCGACCGAAGGCCTTTATGAGGCCGCCGAGACCCGGATCGTTACCACGATGTCGATCCGCAAGAACATGCTGATCGAAGAGAGCGATGCGTTTTTGATCATGCCAGGCGGTGTGGGGACGCTGGAAGAGGTTTTCGATGTGCTCTCGCGCCAGCGCCTGTCGCAACATGACAAGCCGGTGGCATTTCTGGATGTCGAGGCCTTCTGGGAGCCCTTCTTCAAATTGCTTTACCGCACCGAACAAGAGGGGTTCACGCCTGAGGGGTTCCACGATCATGTCAGCGTGCATGACGATGCCGGCGAAGCCATTGACCGCCTGCTGGAGAAAATCAGCGGTTAGGCTTTCAGCCGTTCCAGCACGCGGTCCCGGCCGATCAGGGGCAGCAGTTCGGACATGTCCGGCCCGTGCTGCTCGCCGGTCAGGGCCATACGCAACGGCATGAAGAGTGCCTTGCCCTTGCGGCCGGTGATCTCTTTCAGACTCCCGGTCCATGCCTCCCAGCTTGTCCCGTCGAGCTCGCCCTCGGGCAGAGCTGCGGCGGCTTCGGCGATATACTCGGCTTCCTCGATGACCGGTGTGACCGGGCCTTCGATGAGTGTGTGCCAGCTTTTCGCATCTGACAGGCGTTCCAGATTGGGTGCGACGGCATGCCAGAAAGCTTCACCGCCATCTGCCCCCATTTCCGCCAGACGCTCTTTGACATCAAAATAGCTGAGCTCGTGCAGTACGCGGGCATTGAGGCGCTTTAATTCCTTGGGATCAAACCGTGCCGGTGCGCGCGAGAATTTATCGAAGGAGAACTGGTCGATCAGGGTCTGGATATCGGTGCAGGCATCTATTGCATCGGACGTGCCGATTTTCGCCAGCAGCGACAGGATTGCCATCGGCTCGATGCCTTCAGACTCGCGCAAATCCCCGATCGCCAGCGTGCCAAGGCGTTTGGAGAGCTTGCCGCCATCGGCGCCAACCAGAAGGGCCTGATGGCCGAACTCCGGCACTTTGCCGCCGAGGGCCTCGAATATCTCGATCTGCGCTCCGGAATTGGTGGTATGATCCTCGCCGCGGATGATGGTGGTGATGCCCGCCTCGATGTCATCGACCACGCTGGGCAGGGTATAGAGATAGGAGCCATCCTCGCGGATCAGGATCGGATCAGAGAGCGAGGAGGTTTCAATCGTGGTCTCCCCGCGGATCAGGTCAGTCCAGCTCACCGGCTTGCCTGACAGTTTGAAGCGCCAGTGCGGATTGCGGCCTTCGGCGTCATAGGCGGCTATCTGGTCTCTGGTCAGACTGAGCGAGGCGCGGTCATAGACCGGCGGTTTGCCCTGGGCGCGCTGGATCTTGCGTTTGCGGTCGAGTTCGTCGCTGGTTTCATAGGCCGGATACAGAAGGCCCGCCTCCTTCAGCTTTTGCGCGGCCGCATCGTATTTATCGAAACGGTCGGACTGGTTGAAAGTCTCGTCCCAGACAAGGCCCAGCCAGGTCAGATCGGTGCGGATGCCGTCCTCGAAAGCTTTCGTCGAGCGCTCGAGATCCGTATCATCGATGCGCAAAAGGAAAGTTCCGCCGGTCTGGCGGGCATGCAGCACATTGGTCAGCGCGGTGCGGACATTGCCGACATGCAATTTGCCGGTCGGGCTCGGGGCGAAACGGACTTTGGTGCTCATGGAATTTACCTGCTGAAATCAGAGCGCGCGGCTTAGCGCCGATGCGCCTTTGCGGCAAGGGTGGGCGGCGGTTGGGGTGCCTTTCCCCCGCCCCTTTCAAGGGGAATGGGTGCCCAAACTCGACCTACCTCATGGTGAGGCGCTTCTCGCAGAGAAGCCCCGAACCACACAGCAGGCTTGAATGCTCCTTCGAGGCTCGCTGTCGCGAGCACCTCAGGATGAGGTGGGAGGGAATGTAGGGAGGACACCGGATCCGCATCCACCACGCCGAACACCCCCGCCGGCCAGCGCCGCGAGGCATTGAGGATGAGAGAGGGCGCGGGAGGAACTCGCAAGCCGTCTATGAATGTGTATGTGGGTGGCCTGCCAGGCCTCCCGCGCGGAATGTTTTTACGCCTGGCCGGGCTCCACTTATGGCAGAGTCGATTGCCGCCAGCCCGCCGGACCGCATGGGTCAAGCCCAACCGGGCGCCGGTTTTCCGGAGGTCGCTGGCCCGCGATGTGAGCCTGTTCCGGAACCTGTTCACCCCTCGGTCCTGCAAGGTCGTCCCGCCGGTCCCGTTTCCAGGCCCGTCGCACGTACAGGCGCTCTTTCATGAACCGGATCGTTAGCCCGGCCCACTCGAGGCATTCCCCTCATCCCCCGATATACAGACGACCTGCAGACCGCCTCTCACTAAGATGAGGTGAGACCATTCTAAGCGAGGAAGGCAGGGCGGGGATAAGTTGGTGTTGGCGGTGCGGCCACTCGCTCTTGAAGGCTGTTTATCTTGCGTCATCACACGGCCGCGCTTGCGCGAGTCCGGGTGGTCTCCATGAGATCGGGATCACCCGGATAAACCGGGTGATGACGGAAGAATATATACCCGAATTCACGCGCGCGCGGGTGAAGGGCTATTTCACCGAACGGAACTTGTTGGTGATCGGATAGCGGCGGTCGCGGCCGAAATTTTTGCGCCCGATTTTGGCCCCCGGCGGAGCCTGACGGCGTTTGTATTCGGCGCGGTAGAGCATGTTCTCGATGCGCGCGATCAGCGCCGGATCATGCCCCTGCGCGGCGATTTCCTTTGGCCCGTGCTCGTTTTCGACGAGGCCGGTGAGAATTTCATCGAGCACGGCATAATCGGGCAGGCTGTCCTGATCGGTCTGATCGGGTTTGAGTTCGGCGGACGGTGCCTTGGTGATGATGCGGTCCGGAATCACCGTGCCGGCCGGGGCAAGGCCCGGTGAGACATTCTGCTGATTGCGCCAGCGGGCGAGCTGATAGACTTCGGATTTATAGATGTCTTTCAGTGCGTTATAGCCGCCATTCATGTCACCATAGAGGGTGGCATAGCCGACCGCCATTTCCGACTTGTTGCCGGTGGACAAGACCATCGGGCCAAACTTGTTGGACAAGGCCATCAGTACCACGCCGCGCAGGCGCGACTGGATGTTTTCCTCGGTGGTGTCGGGGTCCTGCCCGGCGAAGATACCCGTCAACATGCCGCCCATTGCCGCAATGGCGGGTTCGATCTCGATGATGTCATAGCGCACGCCCAGCGCTTCGGCGCAGGCCTTGGCGTCTTCAAGGCTGTGACCGGAGGTATATTTCGACGGCATCATCACCGCCCACACCCGGTCCGGCCCGAGCGCATCGGCGGCCATGGCTGCGGAAATCGCGCTATCAATGCCGCCGGACATGCCGAGCACGACGCCGGGAAAACCGTTCTTGTTGACGTAATCGCCAAGCGCCAGACAGGCTGCCTGCCAGTCGGCTTCCAGACCCGTCAGTATTCTGGATTTCTGATCACTTTTACCGGTCCAGCCGGTTTCGGTCTTCGTCCAGTTGGAATACGCGATGGCGGTTTCAAACGCCGGCAGGCGCTGGATTTCCGTACCCTCCGGATTCCAGGCGAAAGACGCGCCGTCAAAGACCAGCTCGTCCTGTCCGCCGACCTGGTTGACGAAAACCAGCGGTACGCCGAGGTCCGTCCATTTCCCGAAGGCCTCCCGCCGTTCGGCCTCGATGGTGCGCCGCCAGGGCGAGCCATTGATGGAGATGAAGAAATCGGCACCTGCTGCGGCGAGCGCCCGCGGCGCATTCTCCAGCCAGATATCCTCGCAAATGGGCAGACCCAGCTTGATACCGCGCCAGTCGACAGGCGCGGGCAGGGGGCCGGGCGCGAAAACGCGTTTCTCGTCAAAGACGGCGTAATTGGGCAGGTCGTGCTTGAAGCGGACGGCTTGTACCTTGCCCTCATCAATCAACACGATGGCGTTGTAGAGCTTGCCGTTTTCGCGCCAGGGCGTGCCAATCAGCGCCGCGATGCCCGGTTCTTTCGCAAAGGCTTCGATGGCCTCATGGCACGCCTCGACCGCGGCGGGCTTGAGCACCAGATCCTCGGGCGGATAGCCAAGGATAAAAAGCTCGGGAAAGACGATGAGATCCGCGCCATTGGCGGCAGCTTCGGCGCGCGCAGCCCGCGCCTTTTCCAGATTTGCGGCAATATCGCCAACCGTCGGGTTCAGCTGGGC
>PFFX01000100.1:22406-22851 GCA_002783385.1 Rhodobacterales bacterium CG15_BIG_FIL_POST_REV_8_21_14_020_59_13
AGCGCGAAGTCAGAGCGCGGCGGCGCGGTCGATATCGCGGGCAACGGCGAGAGCGGCCAGACCGGCTTCGGCGGGCACGGCGACAGGCGTCCCGTCGAGGATGGAGGCGATGAAGGCATTGACATTGGCCCCGAGGGAATCTTTCGCCTCCGGATCTTCGGCAAAGTCGGCATTGAGATCAAAGCCGGTCTCGTTAATGAATGTCTTGGCGACAAAGTCGACTTCCAGGAATCCGCCCGCATAGTCGATGCGCATGACCCGGTCGAGCGCCTCGGCGGCGCGGCTCGAGTCCAGCACGGCTTCAAACCCGTCCTCGAATGCCATGCGGACATGGGCGGTATCGGGCAGGGTGGTGAAAATCTTTTCGGCTGTGGCTTCCAGACGGGTGAGCGGCGATTGCGCCAGCGCCATGACGAGATCGAGATCGTGGATCATCAAATCGACG
>PFFX01000037.1 GCA_002783385.1 Rhodobacterales bacterium CG15_BIG_FIL_POST_REV_8_21_14_020_59_13
CCACTATGCAAAAATGCATGGATTAGTCCCGCTTGCGCCTGCGCCCCAACTCCCATATCTCCGGGCCTTATGAACAATATCCTCCTTATTGCTGCAGGCGGGGCGCTGGGTGCTGTCAGCCGGCACCTCACCGGCCAGTTCTTCCTGCGCACGATCGGGCCGGACTGGCCCTATGGCACCTTTGCGGTGAATGTGCTCGGCGGGCTGATCATGGGCGGCTTTATCGGCTGGCTGGCGCAGGCCGGGCGGGCGGATGCCAATGAATTGCGCGCTTTCTTCGCGGTTGGTGCGCTGGGCGGTTTTACCACCTTCTCGGCATTTTCCCTCGATGTTGTGTTGATGATCGAGCGCCGGGCCTATGGCGATGCCATCGGCTATGTCGCAGCTTCGGTCATTCTTTCCATTCTGGCCCTGTTTGTGGGTCTGATGATTGCACGGCGGATTTTCGCATGAGCGGCGTTCAGACGATTGTGGTGGAACAGGCAGAGGCCGGCGCGCGGCTGGACCGCTGGTTCCGGCGGCGCTTTCCTCATATCCCGCAAGGCCGGCTGCAAAAAGCGCTGCGCAAGGGCGAGATCCGTGTCGATGGCGGCCGGGCCAAGGCCGATACGCGCGTCGAGGCGGGTCAGTCCATCCGCATTCCACCCCTGCCGGACGCTGATCCGATGCATCAGGCACCGGAGCCCTCCATCAGCCGCGAGGATGCGGCCTTTATCCGCTCGCTGGTGATTTATGAGGACAAGGAGATTCTGGTCTTCAACAAGCCGGCCGGGCTCGCTGTGCAGGGTGGATCGAAGACGACCCGTCATCTCGACGGCTTGCTGAATGCGTTCGGCAAGGGTGATCAGAAGCCGCGCCTCGTGCACCGGCTGGACCGCGATACGTCCGGCGTTCTGGTGACCGCCAAGACAGTGGGCGCTGCGGCAAAGCTCGCCAAGGCGTTCCAGGCGCGGGAATCGGAAAAGACCTACTGGGCGGTTGTCCCCGGCGTGCCCAAGCCCAGGACCGGCGAGATCAAGGGCTTTCTGAAAAAGGATACGGGCGGAGCCCATGGCCGCGAGATGATGATGTCCGCTGATCATGGCGAGGAGGGCGCTCAGCACTCGCTGACCCGCTATACCGTGGCCGCCGAGGCCGGACATACGGCAAGCTGGCTGGTGATGCGCCCGGTCACCGGGCGGACGCATCAGCTGCGGGTTCATGCCTCGATGATGGGCCATGCCATTATCGGCGATCACAAATACAAATCCCACCGCGAGGCACCGGAAAATATCGGCAAGGGACTGCATCTGCATGCCCGGCGTCTGGTGCTGCATATCGGCGCAAAACCGCTCGTCCTTGAAGCCGGCCTGCCGCCGCACATGGCGCAGACCTTCAAGGCGCTGGGCTTCGAGCTTTCCCATATTGATGAAGCGGCGCTGGCGGAGTTGCTGGCATGACGGATCTGAAGCTCGCTTTGTTTGATCTGGATGGCACGCTGGTGGATTCCCGCTTGCTGATTGCGGAATCCATGGACGAGGCTTTCCGAAAAAATGGTCTGCCGGGCTGCTCCTATGATCAGGTCCGGCAGATTGTCGGTATCGAGCTGTTCGAAGCCATCCCCATGCTGCTGCCCGCCGATTATCCCGCCGAAGGCGCGGTGAGGGTCGGCAATGATTTCCGCGAAATTTTCGTGCGCAACCGCTCGGACGGCACACATACCGAAAGCCTTTATCCCGGGGCGCGGGAGATTCTGGAAGCGCTCGACGCGGAAGGCTGGCTTCTGGGCGTGGCCACCGGCAAGCCGCGCCGAGGGCTGGACCACATATTGAAAACCCATGATCTGACGGGCGCTTTCGTGACGCTGAACACTTCTTGTACCGGTCCGGGAAAGCCCAATCCGCGCATGGTGTTCGAGGCGATGAGCGAGACCGGGGTTGAGCCGGACCGCACCATCATGATCGGTGATTCCTCGCACGACATATTGATGGCGCTGAATGCAAAGGTGAGGGCGGCGGGCGTGGCCTGGGGCTTTCACACCGCTGAAGAACTGACCGGCGCGGGCGCGCATTCCGTGCATGAGGATTTTGATTGCCTGCAACGCGGTCTGACAGCGTTCGGCCACTCCTAATCAAACGGCGTTGAAACAAGAAACTTCTGGATAAACCCCGGATTGAGGTCGCCATCATGGTTAATGGCCGCTAATGCTATGCATTGGGTGCGTGTGTGCAGGTGTGGGGGAAGGGCAGTGTCGACAATAGTCGTGGCCGATACCAATCGGCTCGTCGATATTAAAACGCGCCTTTATCAGGCCGTTCAGAAAGCGGGCCATGAATATTGGGAGGCCCGTAATGTAGATGTTACCGCACACGGCAATTTTCTCGCCCTGTCATGGTCCGGTACCGAAGAATACTGGATGGCGCTGGAATTCAGACGTAAGCAGCGCAATTCACAGACCAAGCTGAACACCGGTTTCCGCGCCAGCGAAGAGAGCCTGGATCACATCGGGCAGTTGGTCCGGAAAAGCTATGCATTTTGCGAAAGCGGCCGCTACTCACTTGAAGCCTATATATTTTTCAAGACATCGAATATTGCGCCGGCGGAGTTGGTTCAGATGGCACCCGGTCTGGTTCAGGCTTTTGCCGATGCCCCGTTGCACAGCTATTTCGTGATCCGACGTGCCCAGAACGCGGTCCCGAAAGGTCAATCCAAGACGTTTGGTGGCTGGGAGGTGATCACGCCTTACGAGCGCGAATCCGAAGCCGTGATCAAGGCATTGATCAAGCAGATTTACCCTGAAAAATGCCCGCCACTCCGAAAAACACCGAAGTGCGTATTTTGCTGGATTGTCGGCTCAATTCTCGCGCTTCTGCTCGCTGTCACGGCAGGGCTGACAGCTTACGAGCCAAGCCGGGACTGGTTGCTTTCCAGATTTGATCCGGCCGGACAAGGCCGGCTGGATGACCTTGATTCCCGCGTATCCGAACTCGAAGCGCTCAACCGCGAACGCACGCAGATCGTTCAGTTCAACCGAGACTCCGACGCTGACAGGCTCTCTGAAATCGATGCCCGGCTGGAAACAATATCCGGCCAGATTGACTCGATGGTCAGCCTTTTGCCGCTTCCCGCATCTGGTGACGCTGTGTCTGGCAGGACAGGGCGGCGCAGTCTTGATGCGCCGCCTTGCCTTGCAGCCGATAATGGCCAACCCCTGACGCCTTACATCATACGGATCGGCGAGACGGCCATGTCGGTCATGCCGGTTCATTCCGCGCTTGAAACCAACCGTCAGCAGTCCCGGCCGTTCCAGCACTTGTCCAGCTTCACGAATATGAATGTCACCGAGCGCGCCTTTATGGATTTTGCTCAACCGATCTATGGAGAAAGCCTGGAACGGAATTGCCGGCATTTTGTGGTGTTGCTGGAGACTGACCCGGAGAGTGCGAGCCGCTATATCGACCGGCGTGCTCTGGTCGAGCGGTATTTCTACATCATCCGTCCGGCCCGCTGAGCCGGAGGATGTGATGAAAGAAGGTGTCCGGCTCCCCAGCCACGAAAACAGCCTGCCGAAGCGTTTCTACACGGCAGCGGATGTTGCAAAGACCGGTGAAGGCTGGGCGGTGCAGCTGGACGGACGTGGCATCCGCACGCCGATGAAGTCGGCGCTCGCTGTGCCAACCGAGGCTCTGGCGCGCCTGATCGCGCAGGAGTGGGCGGCGCAGGGTGACCGCATTGACCCGTCCACCATGCCGCTGACGCGTCTGGCGCATGGGGCGATTGATGCGGCCTCCGCCAAACGCGAGGCGGTGCTGGCGGAAGTCGTCAAATATGCCGGGACGGATCTGTTGCGGCACCGCGCCGGAGAATCGGCTCTGTCGCGGCGTCAGGCGAAAGCCTGGGATGGTCATTTGCGTTGGGCGGAAGAGGTGCTGGGCGCACACCTGCCTGCGGTCACGGGCATCCTGCCTGCGGAGACCTCGCCCCAGGCGCTGGAGGCACTTAAGGCGAAAGCTGCCACTTATGATGACTGGCAGCTGACGGCGCTGATGCAGGCGACGGCGCTGACGACCTCCGCTGTGCTGGGATTTGCGCTGGTGGAAGGGGTGGTGACTGCCGAGGATATTTTCGTCACCAGCCGCGTGGATGAAAATTATCAGATTTCCCGGTGGGGCGAGGATGCTGAAGCGAAAAAACGCGCCGATCATCTGAAAACGGAATGCCTCGCCATTGGCGAGATGCTGGGGGCGTTGTCCCGATAACCTCCTTCGAGGCTCGCTCTGCCGGGCATCGTTTTCTCCCCCTGCTTGCGGGGGGAGTGTCCCGTAGGGACCAGGGGGGGGCGTATGGCAGGTGTCATCTTGCCCCCTCCGCTTCGCATTCGCTCAGCACCTCCCCCGTAAACAGGGGAGGAAACCAATCACCTCGAAGCACGCAGGGCATTTAAACCGCCCCATTAAATTGCCCTTCCCATACGGACAGTGCTAACTGACGGTCAAATCGAATACGCCAAGAGGGGCATCCATGCAGGACATTCTTGAAGAGCTGGAAAACCGGCGCGAACGCGCGCGTCAGGGCGGCGGCAAGGACCGCGTCGAAAAACAGCATGAAAAGGGGAAATTATCGGCGCGGGAGCGCATCGAGCTCCTGCTGGACGAAGGCTCGTTTGAAGAATGGGACATGTTTGTCGAGCATCGCTGCAATGATTTCGGCATGGCCGACAAGAAAATCCCCGGCGATGGCGTGGTCACCGGCCACGGCACAATCAATGGCCGCCTGATCTATGTCTTCTCGAAGGATTTCACCGTGTTTGGCGGGTCGCTCTCCTCCACCCACGCCGAGAAAATCGTCAAGATCCAGAAAGCCGCGCTGCAGAATGGTGCACCGGTGATCGGTATTTTCGATGCCGGCGGTGCCCGTATCCAGGAAGGCGTTGCCTCGCTGGCCGGTTATGCCGATATCTTC
>PFFX01000080.1:0-3320 GCA_002783385.1 Rhodobacterales bacterium CG15_BIG_FIL_POST_REV_8_21_14_020_59_13
CGGCAGCATAGCCGGCGCACTGGCCACCGGTTGCGGCGGACACATTGTTCGGACCGCCTGCTGTGACGTTGATCGTCTGCGGGTCGGGCAGGAATCCCGAGCGCAAATTATAGGTCCCGTAGGTCGGATTCAGATTATAGTTCTGTGCAAGCACGGGCGCTGTCAGGCAGGCCACGGCCAGCACGGCCACGCTGAACGTGGCATGATGATGTTTCATTGATGTCCCCAATTTATCAGAAGCGATTGATCGCGCACAGTATTAATTATGCGCCAATCAGGAATTTGCGCAACGAAATACGGGTTCAAAGATAAAATAAAATCAAGCTGATGTTGATTTCAGATGGGAGCTGGTGTGGGTTTGCCCCGGATTTGGTTTGCCGGGCCGAAGCTCACGAAAGCCCCGAACCGGCAGAGTTCGCAAGCACGACTGTGCGCCCGCAGCTTTAGCGAGGACCGCCCGAGCGGAGCCGAGGAGGACAAAATGGATAGGTCCGCCTTCGCAGAGGCTACGGCGTGACCGACTTCGCTCGGTCAGATGTGTAAACCATGTGCCAGGAATGGACCCGGTGAAGGGTGGTGCCGGCTGAGGGACTCGAACCCCCGACCCCCTGATTACAAATCAGGTGCTCTACCAGCTGAGCTAAGCCGGCCCGCTGATGCGCGATGCTTATAGCGAAGCGATGCGCGCCTGCAAGCAGGCATCGCTGATCGGGATCAGAAGAAGCTGAAAATCGCCCCCGCCAGAAGGTAGGCGGCAAGCTGATTGCCGAAATGGATCAGCGTCAGTTTCAGTTTCTGCTTTTCATAGATATGCGCCAGAAGCGCGGTCGTGGCGCTGAAGAAGAGCCAGACAAGAAAGGCGGTTTTCATTGAGGCCAGCAGGCCTTCCGCGCCTTTCCAGTTCAGCACCAGTCCCATGCCGATGGCGGCGACAAGTGAATTTGTTATCCCCTTGCCCATGACGACGGCCATATTGGTGTCTTTCATGGACTTCTCGGTAAAACCGTTCAGCGCCATCCAGCGTTTGCCGAACAGCGGCCCGTACCAGAGAAACCCCACTATCATGAAGCTGAGTGTGGCCAGCAAAACTGCGATGATGCTGATTCCGTAGATTTCCATTACCGCCTCCTATTTCGCGCGGCCGAACGACAGAACCGCTCCGGCAATCGCAAAACCGGCGATCATGTGCAGGCTATCCATGACGAACATGCGCAGATTATACGCCGGACTATAGGCGTAATCATACGCCATGGCCGTGACCGAAAAGGCGATGGCCAGCAATGCGCCCAGCTTCACATACCCCATCAAATCCGACTTGCCGAGCTTGTTGGCGAGCATTGCTATGCCTGCTGCCGGGAGGAAGGGTATGATGAGCCCCAGCACCATTTTCCAGGCGGGCGGGCTGAAATCGGCAGGTACATTGGATATTCGCATCCAGTATTCACCGAAAATGACTCCGTACATCAGGAAACCGAAAATGTAGAAAGCCAGTCCGGCCAGTACAAAAATTAGAAGATTGTGGCCAAATATGCGTGGCATGTGTTTTCTCCCCAGTCTTTCGCGCGTATGTCTCGCGCTGGAATCGGGCCCGGCCCGGTTGGGTTCGCGCCTCTGGCGAAAACCTTAAGCACAGATTGTAATTGAGGCGAACCAAAAATGGCCCGGTATCTGATCACAAGCGCGCTGCCCTATATCAACGGGGTGAAGCATCTGGGCAATCTCGCTGGGTCGATGTTGCCGGCGGATGTATATGCGCGTTTTCAACGGCTTCGCGGACATGAAGTGCTCTACATCTGTGCAACCGACGAGCATGGCACGCCGGCGGAGCTGGCGGCGGCGGCCGGGGGCATGGATGTGCGCGCCTATTGCGACCGGGAGCATGATATCCAGCGCGCGGCCGGTGAGGGATTTTCGCTGAGCTATGATCATTTCGGGCGGACGTCGAACGCGCCCAATCACCGTCTGACCCAGCATTTCGCGGCGGTTCTGGAGGACAAGGGCCTGATCGAGGAGCGCAGTGATCATCAGGTCTATTCCATCGATGATGCCCGCTTTTTGCCGGACCGATATGTCGAGGGCATCTGTCCGCATTGCGATTTTGAGCGTGCACGGGGCGATCAGTGCGACAATTGCGGACGGCTGCTGGAACCCACGGATCTGAAAGAGCCCTATTCGAAGATATCCGGGTCCAAGAACATTGAGGTCCGGGAGACCCGGCACCTATATTTGCTGCAAACAAAAATGGAGCCGAAACTTCGCCAATGGGTGGACAAGGGTGCGGAGACGTGGCCGTCACTGGCAGTGTCAATCGCGAACAAATGGCTGGATGAGGGGCTGCGTGACCGCTCGATCACGCGCGATCTCGCCTGGGGCGTGCCGGTGGTGCGCGACGGTGTGGTCCGCGAGGGGTTCGAGAACAAGGTTTTCTATGTCTGGTTCGATGCGCCCATCGGCTATATCGGCGCGACCGAGGAATGGGCCAGCGCCAATGGCGGTGACTGGGAAAGCTGGTGGCGCACCGACAAGGGTGCGGACGATGTCACCTATGTCCAGTTCATGGGCAAGGACAATGTCGCCTTCCATACGGTCAGTTTTCCGGCGACCATTCTCGGCTCGGAAGAGCCCTGGAAAACAGTGGACCGGCTGAAGGCCTTCAACTGGCTCAACTGGTATGGCGGCAAGTTCTCGACCTCGGAAAAGCGCGGCGTCTTCATGGACACGGCGCTGGAGCTCCTTCCGGCAGATTACTGGCGCTGGTATCTGACGGCGAATGCGCCGGAGGGTTCTGACACGCAATTTACCTGGGAGCATTTTCAGGCCTGTGTGAACAAGGACCTCGCCGATGTGCTCGGCAATTTCATCAACCGCATTCTGCGCTTCACGGCGTCGCGCTTTGACGGGGCCGTGCCGGCCGGCGGCGAGCCGGGAGAGCATGAAGCCTGGCTGGCGCGCGAGGTGGATGAGCGCCTGGCCGCGATTGCCGACAATCATGAAGCGATGCGTTTTCGCCCGGCGGCTGCGGAAACCCGTGCCCTGTGGGCGGCGGGCAATGAATATCTCACCCGCGCCGAGCCGTGGACGCATTTCAAGACCGATCCGGAAAAAGCCGCTGTCGGCGTGCGCACCGCGCTGAATCTCGCGGCCCTAATGGGCATTGCGGCCCAGCCGGTTATCCCGAATGCGGCGAAGACCATTCTCGATTGTCTGGGTGTGCCGGAGGGTAACCGGATGTGGCCGGATGAGCCGGCTGCAGGCTTGCTGGATGTTCTGCCGCACGGCCTTACCGTCACGACCCCGGATGTACTGTTTGCCAAGATCGA
>PFFX01000080.1:3551-3677 GCA_002783385.1 Rhodobacterales bacterium CG15_BIG_FIL_POST_REV_8_21_14_020_59_13
GACTCCAGCTCTGACTCCAGCCGGACTCCAATGAGTCTCCGGCAGACTCCGGTTTTTTCCAGCTTTATCCCCGTATTCGCAGGCGCGGGCCGGGTGAGGGAGTGTAAGGGAGAAAAGGCCGGCGGG
>PFFX01000080.1:3697-4938 GCA_002783385.1 Rhodobacterales bacterium CG15_BIG_FIL_POST_REV_8_21_14_020_59_13
TTTGCGCGTGCTTCGTGTGGAGTGGGTGACGGGATTGGGAAGGGCCGGGCCGTTTGGGGCTTGTTCGAAGGCCCATGGAGACGCGCGTCAGCACCTCCAGCGCCACTTTCGCCTTGAAATCAGACGTATGCTGCTTGCGTTTCGACATCTGTGATCTCCTCGTCGCCGAAGATCAAAAGACAGCAAATCATAACTTGCGTCAGTGTCCGATTTTCAGGGAGTAGCTCAAACACATTCACTTCTCCGGAAACAGGCCCGGCATCCACTGCGATGCCAGGCTCGCGGGAAAATCGAGCTTCAAATCGGATTTGTGTGTCTCCGAGGTAAGAACACCTGCCTTGATCAGCGAGGAAGCAACCCGCCTCGCGGTGCGGTCTGCCATGCCAAGCGTGTCGTCCAATTCCCCGCGAGGCAATGCGCCACGGTACAACACGGACTCGATGAGTTTTCCGGCTTTGGCCGGCAAACGTCCTGTGTCTGCTTCGTTTTTGGTCCAACGCAGTATGCGCTCCCGCAGTGCCCTGGGCTGCATCAGGCCTTCCATAAACGATACTTGATCCAGGCAGGTTTCCAGGAAGAACTGCGTAAAGCTCGACAGCGCTTCTTCGCTAAGTGAACCTCTGCCATCCAGATCATTCCGCCTGCCCGCATCACACGCTGCCAAATGCCCTTTGTAAGCGTCAACTTTTCGCGCGAGCCCGCGAGCGACTGACCACAAGCCGCCGGTATCTAAAGACCGCAACAGCATGGCGTGAGACATTAAGCGTGCAACGCGGCCATTGCCGTCTGCGAAGGGGTGAATCCAAAGGAGCCTGTGGTGTGCGCCCGCCGCACCGATAATGGTGTTGGACTTGCCAAGGCGGCCATAAGCCTGATCGAAACGCTCCATGAATCGCGGTATCGCGCCAGCGCTGACCGGGATATGTGCACCGACCTTCACATGTCCTGTGCGATATTCCCCCGGGATGACTTTCTCTTTTTCTTTGGTGTCGGGATTTTCGACCCATAGCAGGCTTTCGGGCAGGAGTTCACAAAACCGTCGATGCACTTCACGCAATGCCTCGGGCGAAGTTTCGGTCCCAGCTATCCCGCCGCCATCAATCCATGACTGGACGGCGATATGTGCCTTGGCCTCTTTTTGAAGATCACGCTGTTTGGGGTCAGCGCTATAGTCTTCCTGGAGGGCTCGCTCGATATCGATCGGGTGCGTTTCGTGGCCTTCAATCAGATTGCTGTAATAG
>PFFX01000164.1:0-147 GCA_002783385.1 Rhodobacterales bacterium CG15_BIG_FIL_POST_REV_8_21_14_020_59_13
CCACCTCCCCTTCCTCCCTTACACTCCCTCATCCAGCCCCGGTCTGCGCCCGCGCGGGTCCGCACCGTCCGTCCGGGCGAATACGGGGATAAACCGGAGTGGATGAAATGACCGCCATCGCCTTGCCAGGCACGCCTTTGCGCCCCG
>PFFX01000164.1:165-4791 GCA_002783385.1 Rhodobacterales bacterium CG15_BIG_FIL_POST_REV_8_21_14_020_59_13
GAGTCATTGTAGTAGGAGTCAAAATCGCCGATTCCGGTTTTATCCCCGCATTTGCGCGCCCCCGCCCTGTTTCATACCGGCAATGCAAATCCGGGTATCGCCAGACGGGGGCCCGCATGCTAGGGCGCAGCCAGACACTCGCCGGAGCCTGACATGGACGCTTTTGACCTCGCCCTTCTGACCGCCAGCTTCGTCACCTTCTTCGTGGTGATCGACCCGATCGGCGTGGCCCCGATCTTTGCCGCCCTTACCGATGGCGCCACTCCCGCGCATCGCCGCACCATGGCCATCAAGTCGGTGGCGATCGCAACCGTCGTTCTGATCGCCTTTGCCTATGGCGGCGAATGGCTGCTCGGCGCCATGCATATCAGCCTCGATGCGTTCCGCGCCGCCGGGGGCGTTCTCCTCTTCCTCATCGCGCTGGAGATGATTTTCGAGAAACGCACCGAACGCCGTGAGGAACGCGCCGAAAAAATGTCGGATGAAGATCCGACAATTTCCGGCACACATGAGGATATTTCCGTCTTTCCGATGGCCATTCCCATGCTGGCCGGGCCGGGGGCGATTGCCTCCATCATGCTGTTCATGTCCGGCAATGGCGGAGCGGTCATGGGCCAGGCCGCCATTTTCCTCGGCCTCGGTGCCAACTTGCTGGCCTGCCTGGTGATTTTCCTCGCCGTCGGCCCGCTGATGCGGCTGATGGGCGATACGCTGGCCGCGATGATCACCCGCATTCTCGGCGTCATCCTCGCCGCCCTGGCCGCGCAATTCATCTTCGACGGCATCGAAGGGGCACTGCTCAGCGCGTAAATCCCGGCGCGCCGCCCGAATTCCGCCGCAAGCGTTTTTTAAACACTCTTTGCTAGGGTGGGACAGGGTTGGAAAGGGTGAGGCGATGATACGGCTCGCAATATTCCTGACAGTTCTGGCGCTGGTCCTGACCGGCGTCACCGCCAGTGCGCTGGCCTTTTCGCAAGGCCATATCGACGCCGGGATCGCCTTCCTCTGGCCGGCCCTCGCCATCGCCATGGTGCTCGGCCTCGCCATGCCCGGCCGGCAGCGGACCTAACGCTTGTTCCAGACCACGCGGTAGAGATCGAACCGCCGGTCGCGCAGATTGCGCACCGTGCCCGATTGCCGCGCCGCCGTCAGATCATCCAGCCGCACATCGGCGACCACAATGGTCTCGACATTTTCCGCCGCCACCGCCGCCAGACCGTCGCGCGCAAACGGGAAATCGCACGGCGTGATGATCGCGCTCTCGGCATAGTTCACATCCATGTTCTCAACATCCGGCAGATTGCCGACATTGCCCGCCGTGACCACATAGACCTGGTTTTCAATCGCCCGCGCATGGGCGCAATAGCGCACCCGCAAATGCCCCGTCCGGTCATCCGTTGCATAGGGCACGAACAGGATTCCCGCCCCCTCATCCGCCAGCTTGCGCGCCAGCTCAGGGAATTCGGCATCATAACAGATCAGCACCCCGATCGGCCCGCAATCGGTCTGGATGGTGCGCACCTCATTGCCGCCCTTGATCCCCCACCAGAATTTCTCGTTCGGCGTCGGGTGGATCTTCTCCTGCGCATGCACCGAGCCATCGCGCAGAAACACATAGGCCACATTCTGGATGTCGCCATCATCGGTCTGCGTCGGGTGCGATCCGCCGATGATGTTGATATTATATCCCACAGCCAGGCTGCGCATGAATTCGATAAAGCCGGGCGTATGCCTGGTCAGCGCCTGAATCGATTCCTCCGGCGTCAGCTTGCGCTTTTCCAGCGCCAGCAAAGCGACGGTAAACATCTCCGGAAATACGCAGAAATCCGCCCGGTAATCCGAACAGACATCAACAAAATATTCGATATTGCGCTCGAATGCTTCAAGGCTGTCTTCCGCCCGCGCCTGAAACTGCACAGCGGCAACACGCACGGTATGAGGCTCCGGCCGCACTGGGGCTTTTTCATCCTCCACCCAGGACGGATTATGCCAGGCCATCAAAAGGGCATAGCCGAGGGAATCCCTGTCCTCGTCATAATACCCCTTCATCAGCCGCACCGGCTCGAAACCCTGCCGCGCCTGGAAGGCATAGACCGGATCCCGGGCCTTCTTGGCTTTCACCGCCTCCAGATAGTTTTCCGGTGTGCCGTATTCCTTGACCTTGCGGCGCAGGGACGGAAAGCGCGCGCCATAGACAATGCCCTTCAGCCCCCAGTCCTCGCACAGGCCCCGCCGTGCATCATACAGGCGTTGTCCCAACCGGATGCGGCGCACATCGGGGTCAACACAGACCTCAGCGCCATAGAGCCAGTCGCCATCAGGATTGTGCAGCGTGCCATAGCCATGGCCGGTAATGCTGTCGAGCGTATGATCTTCAAACGCCAGGGCTTCATCGACAATGAAGGTCGAGGCCCAACCCGCCAGCTCGCCATCCAGCTCAACCACAAACTGGCCTTCCGGAAAGCGTTCCAGCCGGCCCTTGATCATGCCCGGCGCATCCGGCTCCAGCTTCGGAAAAGCCCGTTTCTGCAGCGCAATAATGTCGTCAATATCGCCGGCCTCCGCATTGCGGATGACCAGGCGCGCGGACTTTTTGTGCGCATTAACTGCTGCGGGCATGAATGATCCTATTTGTAGAATTCCGGGCGGCGGTCCCGGAAAAAACCCCAGGCCGCACGATGACGGTTGAGAAAGTCGAGGTTGAAGCTTGCGGAAATGAAACCGGTTTCAGACCGGTTCAGTTCCGCAACGACAGCCCCGGCATGATCTGCAATGAAGGACGTACCATAAAAAACCTGGCCGTCTTCATCCCCGACGCGGTTGGCGGCAACAACCGGCATGACGTTGGATACTGCATGGCCCTGCATGGCCCTGCGCCAGCGCGCGGCCGTATCGAGGCTGTCATCATGCGGTTCCGAACCAATCGCGGTGGGATACATCAGAATATCCGCCCCCATAAGCGCCATGGCGCGCGCGCTTTCCGGAAACCACTGATCCCAGCAAATACCCACGCCGATCTTGCCGTGCCGGGTCGCCCAGACCTTGAAGCCTGTATCGCCGGGACGGAAATAGTATTTCTCCTGATAGCCGGGACCGTCCGGAATATGACTCTTGCGATAAACGCCCAATGCCGCGCCATCCGCATCCAGCATGACCAATGAGTTATAATAACAAGGTCCGTCCTTCTCGAAAATCGAGACCGGAATGACAACGCCCAGCTCTTTGGCCAGCGGCTGCAGCGCGGTCACGCAAGGATGTTCCAGCGCGGGAAAGGCGTGTGCAAACCAGCATTCTTCCTGCGTCTTGCAGAAATACGGCCCCTGAAAGAGTTCGGGCGGCAAGATCACTTGCGCACCCGCCGCAGCAGCCTGCCGGATGAGGTCCGCAATTGTGTCGATATTCGCGTTGATATCGTCACCGAAGGGCGCCTGAATCGCCGCAACGGCCAGCGTTTGATCCGGCATGAATATGTCCGTTCTATTGGTCGATCTGGTCGAGCCAGTCGCCCGGGCCATCGCCCGTCCGCAAATCCATCAGCGTCGGAAACAGCCACCAGGGCGCATCACCGTCCGCATTCCAAAGACCCACATACGCAAATCCGGTCGCAGGTTCCAGATAGATTTGCGCTCCATAGCCTGAAAGATAGCCGGAATGGGTCAAAAGCTGGTGTCCATTCCAGTCATAGGTTCGCCAGCCCAGCCCATACCCGGTGGAGTCAATCCGCTCCGACAGCCGATAAAGTCGGCGAGTTTGCTCCGGTGTATCTCCGGCGCTGGCATGCACCCGGTCGAGCACGGCACGCGGCAAACGCTGGCTGGCTCCCAGATGGGCCCGGGCATAGGCAATCATGTCGCGCAAAGAGACGTTCACGCCTGCTGCTGAAACGGTTGTGTCATAAGCCGATTGAGGATCACCGGCGACCAGCTGCCCGGCCACACGATCCCGGCGGCGGTGGGGCCGGGCCCAGCTGTCAGCTGTAATCAAATCATCCACACCGATCGTGGCATCATTCATTCCGATACGCTCGAACAACCAGGCCCGCATCGCCAGTTCAAACGGCAGTCCAGCCGCTTGGGCGCCGAGCGTCTCAAGGCTGGTAAAAGTAACATTCTGATAGCTGTAGCACTGTCCGGGGCGGCACACTGTCCGTTGCGAACGGAAGCGGTTGCGCAAATCATAAAGGTCAATTCCCGCCTCCATCTGCCGGTCGAGCGCATGCGGGACCAAGCCGGTGCGCTGCGCCAGAACCTGTTCGGCGGTTGCGGCCCGTCCATCTGGCAGAGGAAGCAATTCGCGCGGCACATCATCGACCAGATTTAGCCGGCCCTCATGTTCCAGCAGCGCCATCAGCGTGCCTGTCATGCCTTTCGAGACAGAGGCTGCCCTGAACAGTGTGTGTTCGGTAACGGGCCGCCCGGACCCCACGGCCTCTTCACCTGATGTGAAGACGAATACCGGCTCACCATTCTCGATCACGGCGATCGCCAGACCCGCCATATAATCACGCCCGGCCACTTCCTCAGCGCGGCGGCGGAACGCATCAAGATAATCCAGCCCGGACGGCCGGCGAGGCGGGTGCAGCATAAGCGTTGGCTCAAGTGCAGCGTAAATGGCCGGAGAAACCTG
>PFFX01000156.1 GCA_002783385.1 Rhodobacterales bacterium CG15_BIG_FIL_POST_REV_8_21_14_020_59_13
TCGGCCGGCCGTGAAGGCCCGGTTGTGCATCTCGGTGCCGCCATCGCCTCCTTCATCGCCCGGCGGCTGGAATTACCAGGCCGGGCGGTGAGAATCATGCTGGCCTGTGGAGCGGCCTCTGCCGTGGCCGCGAGCTTCAATGCGCCGGTGGCGGGGGCCCTGTTTGCCTTCGAGATTGTGCTGGGTCATTACGCTCTCAGATCGATTGCCCCCGTGGCGATTGCGAGTGTGACAGGGGCCCTGATCTCGCGTCTGCATCTGGGGGCATCCCCTGCTTTTGCCATGCCGCTTTTATCGCCCGCCAGCCTTTGGGATTTTCCCGGTGTCATCGGTCTCGGACTGGCGGCAGCCGTTGTCGCCACACTTTTCATCCGGACAGCGGTCTATGCACCCCGCATCGTATCCGTGCAGGCAGACAGGATCGGTTTTCCGCTCTGGGCGTTGCCGCCCATTGGCGGGCTGGGCGTCGGGGCACTGGCGCTGCTGGCCCCTGAAATTCTCGGCGTCGGCTATGAAGCCACAGCCAATGCCCTGTCCGGGAGTTATGGCATTGTGATGCTGCTGGCCTTGCTGGCGGCAAAACTGCTGGCCACCGGCATTACACTCGGCTTTCGCTTTGGCGGCGGCGTCTTCTCACCCTCACTCTATCTTGGCGCCATGCTGGGTGCGGCTTTTGGAGGCCTGTTGGCGCTGACCGGAGCAGACACCGCGGGCATGCCTTTCTATGCGGTCGTCGGAATGGGCGCTGTCGCCGGAGCCGCCTTGGGCGCGCCTCTATCCACGACACTGATCGTGTTTGAACTGACCGCCAGCTATGAAGCGTCCGTGGCCGTTCTCATTGCGGTGTCGCTGGCAACCGTACTCAGCCAGTCGCTGGCCGGTGGAAGTATTTTCCATCTCCAGATTCTAAAGCGGGGCTTTGACCTGTCGCGGGGGCAGGCGCGTGTCCTGCTGCAAACCATCCGCGTGCGGGACATCATGACCCCGATCGAAAGCCGTGATGCCGCGGCGGATTCCGATAAGGATTCACCCTGCCTTTATGAAGATGATTATCTAGGCCGGGCCATCGGTTTTCTCTCGGCCGAAGCGCTGGACGGGACCGCAGTGCGGTCACGTTCGGGCGATCAGCTCATTGTCGGCTATCTCTCTCGCGTCGATGCGCATGCCGCCTATGCCAGCGCGTTGGCCGATGCCCATGAAGAGGAACACCGCTAGCGCGGGCGCGCCAGACTGATCGCCTGTCCGATGCGCAGCATCATGCCGAGCTCGGATAATCTCTCCTCGCCGATCAGGGCCCGGAAATTGGCGATGCCCTCGCCGATGGATTTGAAGTCGGCCAGATGGCCCGGGTCGCTGGCGGAATAGCCAAACTCGCTGCACCAATCGAGGAAGTCTTCGCTGTCTTCATATGTGGTGATGACAATCAGGGCCCGCACCAACAATTGCTCCGGCGTTGCATTGTCCGGCGGTGTGCTGCCGGTCGGAATAACCGCTCTTGTGGCGGTCCGCTGAATGATGGTCGCCTCGCCTTCGGCGTAGACATTGAGGCCCTGTTTCGTGATTAGCCGGGTCAGTTCATCAAACAGATTGGTCATGCCGCTATTCGACCCCCGGGTTCGGCGGGTGTCAAACTGATCGGGATCACCTTTTTCGTGCCAGATTTGTTCTCTTTTCCCGAATCGTCGTGATAGATGGGTATCATGAGCTCACTTCCCATTTCCCAGCAGGCCCGTCCGCAACCGCCCCGGCGCGAAGCAGACTATATGTCAGGCCTCAATCCCGAGCAGCGCGAGGCGGTCGAGGCAATTGACGGGCCGGTGCTGGTGCTGGCCGGTGCAGGCACTGGCAAGACACGCGTGTTGACGACACGGCTGGCGCATATTCTGGCGACCGGACATGCGCGGCCCTGGGAAATCCTGTCGGTGACCTTCACCAACAAGGCGGCGCGCGAAATGAAGGCGCGGGTCGGCAAGCTGATCGGCGAAGCCGTCGAGGGCCTGCCCTGGCTCGGCACGTTCCACTCCATCGCCGCGCAGATATTGCGCCGTCATGCCGAGCTGGTGGAGCTGAAATCCACTTTCACCATTCTGGACACGGACGACCAGTTGCGCCTGATGAAACAGCTCATTCAGGCCGAAGGCATTGACGAGAAACGCTGGACGCCGCGCTATCTGGGATCGCTGATTGATGGCTGGAAGAATCGCGGACTGACGCCGGACAAGCTGCCGGAAGATGCCAAATACAAGTTCGCCGACGGGGCAGGCCAGAAGCTGTATGAGGCCTATCAAACGCGCCTGCGCATTCTCAATGCCTGTGATTTTGGCGATCTGCTGCTGCACAATCTGACGATTTTCATGCAGCATCCGGACGTGCTCAAGGAGTATCACCGGAAATTCCGCTATCTTCTGGTGGACGAGTACCAGGACACCAATGTCTGCCAGTATCTGTGGCTGCGCCTCTTGGCCCAAGGCTCGCACAATCTGTGCTGTGTCGGCGATGATGATCAGTCCATCTATGGCTGGCGCGGGGCAGAGGTCGACAACATTCTCCGCTTCGAGACCGATTTTCCAGGCGCGAAAGTGGTGCGGCTGGAACGCAATTACCGCTCTACCGGGAATATTCTGGGGGCCGCCTCCGGCCTGATCACGGCGAACAAGTCGCGGCTTGGAAAGACGCTGTGGACCGAGGACGAACCCGGCGAAAAGGTCCAGGTGCGCGGCATCTGGGATGGCGAGGCGGAAGCCCGCTTTGTCGCGGACGAGATTGAAAACTGGGCGTCGAAGGACCGTAACCACAAGGATGCGGCTGTGCTGGTACGGGCCTCCTGGCAGATGCGGGCGTTTGAAGACCGCTTTTTGATGCTGGGCCTGCCCTACAAGGTGATTGGCGGCCCGCGCTTCTTTGAACGTGCCGAGATCCGCGATGCCCATGCCTATTTCCGGCTGGTGCGGTCGATCGATGATGACCTGGCGTTCGAGCGCATTGTGAACACACCCAAGCGCGGCATTGGCGCGACCTCTGTCCAGAAAATCGCACAGGCGGCGCGGGCGGCGGGTCTCTCCATGGCGGCAGCGGCGCGCCTGATGACCGAGACAGATGAAATCCGCGGCGGCGCGAAGACTGGGCTGAAAACCTTCCTGCGCGATATTTCCCGCTGGGCGCAGCAGGCCGAAACCATGCGCCATGACGAGCTGGCCGAGATCATTCTGGATGAGAGCGGCTACACCGCCATGTGGCGCGAGGACAAATCCCCGCAAGCCGCCGGGCGGCTGGACAATCTCAAGGAGCTTATCCGCTCCATGGGTGAGTTCGACACGCTGGAAGCCTATCTCGAACACGTCTCACTGGTGTCTGATCTGGATACCTCCTCGGATGGCGATGAGGTCTCGCTGATGACGCTGCACGCGGCCAAGGGGCTGGAATTTCCATTGGTCTTCCTGCCCGGCTGGGAAGAAACGGTCTTTCCCTCGCAGCGCTCGCTTGATGAGGGCGGCACCAGCGCGCTGGAGGAAGAACGCCGCCTCGCCTATGTCGGCATCACTCGGGCGCGCGAACGCGCCATCATTTCCTTCACCGCCAACCGGATGATCTTTGGCCGCTGGCAGGCGGTCATCCCGTCGCGCTTTGTCGACGAAATGCCTGGCGATCATGTCGAGGCGGCCTCGGATACCGGCTATTATGATAGCGGGCCGGGCTTTGAAAGCGTGACGGAAGAGGCCAACCCGTTCAATTCCACCTATTCCTCGCCCGGCTGGAAACGCTATCAGGCGGCGGCCGGGTCGGGCCGCAAGGGCGGGCCGGCAGTGATCGAGGGGCGTGCCAACTTTGTTGAAACCAGCTCGGCTGGGTCCGGCAAGTGGAAGGCCGGCGACCGGGTTTTCCATGACAAATTCGGCTATGGCACCGTCGCCCGTGCTGACGGAGCCAAACTCACCGTCTCCTTCGACAAGGCGGGCGAGAAGAAGGTGGTGGAGAGCTTTGTGCGGGGCGCGCCATGACCCTCTGGAAACTTGTCTTCTCCGGGCCGATGGGCCCGCTCTATGCCGCATCCGAAACGATGATGGCGCTGGAGAACGGACCCCTGTCCGTCTCCCTGTTCGAGCGCGAGGAGGACGAGACCGAGGGCTGGATCGAGCTGCTCTACGCGGCCGAACCCGACGCCGAGGCGGTGCGCGAGACCGCTGGACTGTCAAATGATTATCCCGCGATCTGTGAGCCTCTTCCCGAGGAAGACTGGGTGAAGCTGTCGCAATCGGGCCTGCCGCCCGTCATCGCCGGACGCTTTGCCCTGCATGGCAGTCATGACGCCGCGCCCGAGGGCAAGATCGCCATTCTGATCGAGGCGGGACCGGCTTTTGGCACCGGGCATCACGGCACGACACGCGGCTGTTTGATCGCCTTTGACGCCTTGCTGGATGGCGGCTTTGAGCCCGACAGTGTTCTGGATGTCGGCACCGGCACGGGCGCGCTGGCGATTGCCGCGCGTCTCGCCCTGCCCCATGCCGAAATTCTCGCCAGCGATATCGATCCCGATGCCGTCGAAGAGAGCGCGCGCAATGCGGAAAAGAACGGTGCGGCGGATATCGATTTCTTCGCTGCGGACGGGTTCGATCACGTCAAGCTGGTGGCAAAGACATTCGATCTGGTCTTCGCCAATATACTCGCCCGTCCACTGATTGATCTTGCTCCCGCCATCGGCCGCGCCCTGCATGACGGCAGTGTGGCCATCCTCTCCGGCTTGCTGGAAAGCCAGGCGGACGAGGTCAGCGCCGCCTATCTGGCGCTGGGCCTGCACATTGAGCGGCAGGACCCGCTGGAGGGTTGGTCAACGCTGGTGGTGCGGCGGATCTAGACACTTCCCGGGTCCCTCGGGCTTGACCCGAGGGTCCCTCTTCTCAGAAATGATGGATGCCCGGGTCACCCGCGTTCGCGAGTGCAGGCAAGC
>PFFX01000149.1:0-314 GCA_002783385.1 Rhodobacterales bacterium CG15_BIG_FIL_POST_REV_8_21_14_020_59_13
TGCCGGTGTGCCGCCTATCGCCTTTGCTTTCCTGCGTTTTCTGGCGCTTGCCATTGTGATGTTCCCGTTCTTGCGGCCGCTTCCGAAGCAATGGGGAATCTTGATCATCGTCGCCATGGGCATGGGGGCTGTGCAATACGCCTTCATCTTCATCGGATTGCAGACCGCCACCCCGTCTGGCATGGCGCTGGTACTGCAGAGCGGCGTGCCCATTGTCACCCTGTTGTCAGTGGTTTGGCTAAAAGAAAAGATCGGCTGGGCCAGAGGTGTCGGCACAGCCGTGGCGATCGCCGGTGTTTTGCTGGTGGTCGCGG
>PFFX01000149.1:341-5212 GCA_002783385.1 Rhodobacterales bacterium CG15_BIG_FIL_POST_REV_8_21_14_020_59_13
GATATGAAGCCGATGCGCCTTCAGGCTTGGATCGGGCTGATTTCTGCACCTCTTTTATTTATCGGCACGGCGGCGTTCGAGACCGGACAGGCCGAGGCCGTACTCTCCGGTGGCTGGATGTTCATGGCGGCGCTGGCCTTCACCGTGCTGCTGGTGAATGTCTTTGGCCATGGCGTTTTCTATTACGTTCTGCAGAAATACGAGACGACTCTGGTCGCCCCGTTGACCTTGCTGGCCCCTCTTATCGGTGTCATTTCGGGCATCCTGTTGACGGGTGACCACTTCGGATGGAGGCTGGCTTTCGGCGGTGTGCTGACCCTGATCGGTGCAGGCATTGTGGCCTCCCGCCCCAACCGGCAACTGCCTGCTGCTGCACTGGTTCGCGAGGAATCACTTTGAATTTTATCGACGTCCCTTCCCCTAATTTCAATGAGCGGACGAAGCCTGTCAGTCTGATTGTCCTGCACTATACCGGCATGGAAAGCGGCAAGGCCGCTCTCGACCGGATGCGGGATCCCGATGCCAAAGTTTCGGCGCACTACATGGTGGAGGAAGACGGCCGCATCTTCCGCCTGGTCGATGAAGACAGGCGCGCCTGGCATGCCGGCGTGTCGGAATGGGCGGGCGAGACCGACATCAATTCGATTTCCATCGGCATCGAGATGGTCAATGGAGGCCATGATTTTGGTTTACCGGATTACCCGGACCGTCAGATTCATGCAGGTATTTCGCTTGTGAAAGAAATAATGGTACGTCACGATATTGCCGCCCATAGAATCGTCGGTCATTCCGATATTGCGCCTGGCCGCAAGCAGGATCCGGGCGAGAAATTTCCATGGCCGCTACTGTCTGAAGCCGGGTGCTCGATCATGCCGAAAGTGCTGACCGGGGCCGGGGATTCGTCTCGGCAATTGGCCCGGATCGGCTATGGTCTGGAGGCGGGCGAGGCCGCTGTTATCAAGGCGTTTCAACGCCGATTCAGACCGGCCCGTGTGGATGGTCAGCTCGATGACGAGACCAAAGCCCTCATCAACGCGGTCGCCCGGCTCTCACAGCAAGCTTGACCGCTTCCCTGAAAACACCCACATAGAATGCCGATCAGGCGGCTGGGCGGCCGCTCTTGCAAGTCCCGAAAGGGCGCAAGGGAGGAAAGTCCGGGCTCCGGAAAGGCAAGGTGCCGGGTAACGCCCGGCGGGGGCAACCCCAGGGATAGCGCCACAGAGAACAGACCGCCCGCCCGAGCTTCGGCAACGGCAGGTAAGGGTGAAACGGTGCGGTAAGAGCGCACCGCCCCGACCGTAAGGAAGGGGGCACGGCAAGCCCCACCTGGAGCAAGACCGAATAGGGATGGACGCGGGTTTCCCGCACGCACGCCTTGCTGCGCCATCCGGGTAGGTCGCGTCAGGCGCGTTGCAAAGCGCGCCGCAGAGGAATGGTCGCCGCGTTCTTTCCATTGCGGAAAGAATGGCACAGAACCCGGCTTACAGGCCGCCTGATCGTACTTATCCACACGCTATCCACAAATATGTTCTTTATCTGTTCTTTTGCTGCACCGCAGCATTCGCCGCGATTACTTGTCCGGTAAATGAAAAAATGGCGAATTAGGATCTTTCTCCATTGTTTCCCATCAAATCCCATGTTATCCCATTATTAACCGCTAAGGGTCAGCGGGAGGGGAGATCAGCGTGTTTGTGTCCACCGCCACCAACGGGATTGATGCCAAGGGCCGTGTCTCGGTTCCGGCCAGTTTCCGTTCGAATGTGAGCGGCGGACCTTTCGACGGGATTTACGTCTGGCCCAGTTTTGATGGCCCCTGGTTGGAAGGCGGCGGTCAGGCGCTGATGGACGACTATCTCGAAATGATCGAGGCCATGGACCCCTATGACGAGGCACGCCAGGCGCTGGAGCAATCCATTTTCGGCGAGGCCCGCACCCTCTCATTTGATGCCAATGGCCGCATCACCCTGCCGAAGGATCTGGCCGGGCATGCGGGTCTCGACGGCAAGGCCACATTTGTTGGTCTTGGCCGCCGGTTCGAGATCTGGAATCCGGACAGCCATGCGCGCCGCGCCACAAGTGCGCGAACCTTTGCCAAAGAGAACAAGCTCAAGCTTCGCCGTCCCTCCCGCATGACGGAGATGGGGCAATGAATCATGTTCCTGTCCTCCTTGACGAGGTTCTGACCGCTCTCGAAGCCCGGGTCGGGGCCATTTACATCGACGGCACTTTCGGCGCTGGCGGATATTCGCGCGCCATATTGTCTGCCGCCGATTGCCGGATGATCGGCATTGATCGTGATCCTGCGGTCCGGCCCGTGGGCGACGATCTCAAACGCGCCTCTGGCGGCCGGTTTGTGCTCGTTGAGGCTCCTTTCTCCGCCATGCGGGATGTGGTCGCTGAAGCCGGTGGCCATCAGGTTGACGGCATTGTGCTGGATCTGGGCGTATCTTCCATGCAGCTCGATCAGGCCGAGCGCGGCTTCTCGTTCGCGAAGTCCGGCCCGCTGGACATGCGGATGAGCGGCAAGGGGCCATCTGCGGCCGACGCCATCGCCCGGCTCACCGAAAAAGAGCTGGCCGATATCTTCTATATTTATGGCGAAGAGAAAAAATCGCGCCGAGTGGCTGCGGCGATCGTGCGCGAACGCGCCGAAAACCCGTTCACAACCACTGACCATCTGGCGTCAGTCGTGGCAAAGGCGGTGGGCGGCAAACACACCAAGACCCATCCGGCCACACGGTCTTTCCAAGGGCTGCGTATTTTCATCAATGACGAGCTGGGCGAGCTGGTTCGGGCGCTCAGCGCTGCCGAACAGCTTCTGTCACCGCTCGGCCGGCTGGTCGTGGTCACTTTCCATTCGCTGGAAGACCGGATCGTCAAGACCTTCCTTCGCGCCCGCGCTGGTCTGAATGCCGGTGGCTCCCGTCACATGCCCGAAATCGAGCAGGGCCCTGAACCGTCCTTCCGCCTTCTCACCCGCAAGGCCATCGAGCCTTCAGAGGAGGAGATTAACGTTAATGCCCGCGCCCGGTCGGCCAAATTACGCGCCGCCATCCGGACCGAAGCACCAGCTTGGCCGATTGATATCTCGCTATTCCCCAATGCGCCGTCCCTGTCACGGCTGGAGGCTTCTTCATGATACGTGCTCTCAATGTGCTCGCATTCATCGTCGCGTCCGTCCTTGCCATTGCGCTCTATATCGCAAAGACAGAGGCGCAGGAGGCACGCCAGCGGCTCGTCGAAATCCGTTCCGAGCTCGCCGAGGAACGCCGTCAGATCAATGTGCTCAATGTTGATATCGCCCATCTTGAAGATCCCGACCGCCTGCGGGCGCTGGCCCGCCAGTATCTCGGCTTTGAACCTTTGGACCCGCGCCGCGAAGTTGCCATGTCGGACTTGCCGTTGCTGATTGAAGCCCCGGCCCGCCCATACGCTGCTGTTGCAGACTCCCTTTCAGATATGGCCGTCAGCGAGGCCGGGGGGCCGCGATGACTGGCCGCTTCTGGCAGCGGCGGAAAACCCCGCCCCGGCTTGAGTCCTACGCTGAAAGCGCGCCGCTGCCGGAAGCCGCGCCCGAAAATCTGACCCGGGTGCTCCGCATCGAGAATGAAGATGCCTCCATCATCGAGGATGCCCGCCGGCGCATGGCAGTCATCGGCTTTACAATGGTCATTGCGTTTGCGGCGCTGGGCATACGCGCCATTGATCTCGCTTTCTCCGGCAGTGAAACCGCTGTCCCTTCACCGGTGCTGGCGGAAGTGCGCCGGGGCGATCTTGTTGATCGCAACGGACAGGTTCTGGCGACGACGCTCGAAACCTGGTCACTCTTCGCCGACCCGCAACTTGTCTGGGATGCGCGTGAAACCGCCGAAGCGCTGATCACCGTTCTGCCGGGGCTGGATGTTGATGAGCTGACGGCTGATCTGTCATCCCGCCGCCGTTTTGTCTGGATTCAGCGCAATCTGACACCACGCCAGAGGCAGGCGGTTTTTTCATTGGGACAACCGGGTCTTGAATTCCGCACCGAACCCAGCCGCGTCTATCCACGTGGCCGGCTTGCAGCTCACGCCGTCGGTCATGCCGGCCGCGACATGACCGGGCTGGCGGGGGCCGAACAGGCGTTCAACCTGGCGCTCTCCAATGATGGTGGCCGCCCCGTGGCGCTGTCCATTGATATGGGCGTTCAATTCCATGTCGATGAAGTGCTGCGCCGCTATATGGCGGAATTCCAGGCCATCGCCGCGACCGGCATTGTCATGGATGTCGATACCGGAGAAGTCATCAGCCTTGTCTCACTGCCCGATTTTGACCCAAATCAGGCCGGAGCTGCCAGCTCTAGTGAACGCCTCAATCGAGCGCTCCAGGCCCGCTATGAAATGGGTTCGACCTTCAAGGCCTTCACTGTCGCGCTCGCGCTGGAAACCGGTATTGCCGAGCCGGGAGAAACCTTCGATGCAACCGCACCCTTGCAGATTGGGGGCTATACGATCGAGGACTTTCACGCCGAGAACCGTGCCCTGACTCTGGAAGAAATTTTTACGCACTCGTCCAATATCGGCTCCTCCCGCATCGCACTGGAAGCCGGAGCTGATCGTCAACGCGATCTTTTGGGGCGCCTTCGTTTGCTGGAGCGCGCACCGATCGAGCTCGCCGAAAGCGCAACACCGCTTTTGCCTCAGCATTGGGGACCGACCGAGACCGCGACCATTTCCTATGGCCACGGTATTGCGGTCAGCCCTCTGGCTGTCGCATCAGCATTTGCGGCCATCGCCAATGGCGGCACCTATGTGCGTCCGACATTGCGCCCGGTCCGGCCCGATGAAACTGTCGCCGGGGAACGCGTCCTTGACCCCGAAGTCGCGCAACGCGTG
>PFFX01000146.1:0-4839 GCA_002783385.1 Rhodobacterales bacterium CG15_BIG_FIL_POST_REV_8_21_14_020_59_13
ACAATTTCATTTGGCAGGCTGCTCTTGAATGCAGCCGATTTTGCCGCAAGATCCAAAGCAAGATCATTTAACGCACCACGCCGTTGCGATGATTCCGGGATGAGTAGCGGCTCCATCAGGCCGACGGGTTCTTTGCGATCTTCCAAGCTCATTTTGTGTCCGGTTTTTGGGCCGGTTTTCTGGCCGGTTAAAAGTTTCGATTAAAATCAATAATAACATATGTTTTCACTTTTCATGTGAAAATTATTGTCCACAAAAATGGCCGGTTTTCTGGCCGGTTAAAACGGGGTGATAAGAGCTTTCGGAAAGTTTCGTACAAATGGGACGAATTATACGTTTTGGAGCAAAATCCAATTTGCGGCTGCCCAGGATGGCGTGTCCGCTTTTCCTTTGAAGGGGTCCCGGTTTTCCGGACAGGTTGGCAGCTGAATGCCTTCAACGGCACCGCCCGCCGGTTTTCCTCGGACGAACGCCCCACCCCCTTGACCGCAACGGCCTGCCGCCGTCCTATGCGGTAAAGAGAGTCAAAGGGGAATATCATGCGTCTGTTACTTGCTTCTGCCGCCGCGATTGCACTGTCCGCCGGGGCCTTTGCGCAGGATGATCTGCGCACCTCCATCCAGGCTGATTATTCCGGGCACCTGGAAAGCCTGTATGAGCATTTCCACACCCATCCGGAACTGTCGCTGATGGAGGTGGAGACTGCGGCGCGCCTTGCCGAAGAGATCCGCGCACTGGGCTTCGATGTGACAGAGAATGTCGGCGGCACCGGCATTGTCGCGGTGCTGGAAAACGGCGAGGGGCCGACATTGATGCTGCGGGCGGATATGGACGGGCTGCCGATCGAGGAAAATACCGGGCTGGACTTTGCCTCCAATGTCATGGGCACGGACCGCCGCGGGCAGGAAAGCCATGTCATGCACGCCTGTGCCCATGATACCCACATAACGGCGCTAGTCGGCACGGCGCGACAGATGGTGGAACGGCGCGAAGACTGGTCCGGCACGCTGGTGCTGATCGGCCAGCCGGCCGAGGAACTGGGCCTGGGCGCGCAGCTGATGCTGGATGACGGGCTTTACGAGCGCTTCCCGCTGCCCGATGCCGTAGTGTCCTTCCATACATTCGGCGCCATTCCAGCCGGCATGATCGGCTATGTCTCCGGCTTTGCGATGGCGAATGTGGATTCGGTCGATATCACGGTGCGCGGTATTGGCGCCCATGGCTCCACCCCGCATGTCGGCCGCGATCCTATCCTTCTTTCGGCCCAGATCATTACGGCCTTGCAGACGCTGGTCAGCCGCGAGGTCAATCCGCTGGAAGCCGGCGTGGTGACGGTCGGTGCGATCAATGGCGGCACCAAGCACAACATTATTCCCGACGAAGTGCACATGCAGATCACCGTGCGCTCCTATTCCGATGAAAACCGCGAACTGCTGCTGTCCGGCATTGACCGTATTGCCCGCGGGCAGGCCATCTCCGCCGGCATTCCGGACGACCTCATGCCTATCGTCGAGGTGGAAGAACCCTACACGCCGGCGACCTATAATGATCCAGAGCTGACCGCCTCCGGTGCCGCCGTGTTGCAGGCGCGCTTCGGCAATCTGGCGGTGCGTGAACTCGATCCGGTGATGGGCGGCGAGGATTTCTCCCGCTATGGCCGCACCGAACATGACATTCCGACCTTCATGTTCTGGGTTGGCGGCACACCGCAGGAGACGCTGATCGAATACCAGTCGCAGGGCCTGTCTGCACCGGGCAATCATTCCGCCCGGTTTGCCCCGGATGCAGAAAGCTCGATCACCATGGCGACGGAAGGCCTGACCGCGATTGCGCTGGACTTCCTGTCACCGTCCGGCGCGCAATAGGCATGGTTGATCGCGTTTCGTCCGGCGCGGTCTGGGAGGATCGTGTCGGCTACTGCCGCGCCGTGAAGGATGGCCCGCATATCTGGGTCTCCGGCACGGTGGCGGTCGGCGAGGACGGTCAGGCCTTTGCCCCCGGCGACATGGAAGCCCAGACGCGGCGCTGTCTTGAAATCATCGAGGCGGCGCTGGAAAAGCTCGGCGCGGCAATGCGCGATGTGCGCCGCACCCGCGTTTTCGTCACCGATATGGACGCGGACGCCCAAGCCGCCTTTGCGCGGGCTCATTCTGCGGTGTTCGCGGAGCATCCGCCTGCCTCGGCGCTCTATGGCATTTCTGCGCTGGCGGGGCCGGACTTCCTCGTTGAAATCGAGGCCGACGCCTATCTGGCGGCTGCGGCGTGATGGGCTCGCTTGTGCGGTGAGCGATAGCCTAATAGTAAGATTACAAAGGTTCGCGGAGATTTCATGACAGACAAAAAAGGGGTATTGCCCCGGACTGTGGGGTTCTGGGGTGCGTCCCTGTTTCCCGTAAACGGCATGATTGGCGCAGGGATTTTCGCGCTACCGGCCATTCTCGTGGCAGCAGTTGGCGACTTTGCACCGTGGATGATGGTGTTCGGGCTGGTCCTCATCCTGCCTCTGGCCTTTGTCTTTTCAACGCTGGCCACAAGGTTCGACCATCATGGTGGACCCATACTTTATGCTGGCACGGCTTTCGGCTCGTTTTTCGGATTTCAGGCAGGTTGGGCGCGTTACGCCTCCGGCGTGGTGGCGATAGCCGCCAACACACATGTGGCCATCGCCTATCTGGCAGTCCTTTTTCCGATTCTGGACGACCCCTTGCTCAGAACCGGTGCGGTGGTGGCCTTCATCGCCTTCACTACGGTCGTCAACCTGGTTGGCATGCGGGCGTCTGTCGGCCTTCTGGGGGTGATGACGGCTGTCAAGATCTTGCCTTTGATTGGCCTTATCGTACTGGGTCTGGCGACTCGCGATTCATCCGTGAGTCTGACACTGCCGCAATTTTCGCAATTCGAGAGCGTTGTATTGTTGACTTTTTATGCCTTCATGGCCTTCGAGAATGGCACTTTTGCAGCTGGAGAGGTTCGCGACGCCAAGCGCACAGTCCCACGTGCCCTTTTGGTGACCATTGGCGCGGTCGCAACCTTCTATGTGCTGGTCATACTGGCCTATCTCGCCGTCTCGCCAGCTGTGGCGGAGGGAGAGAGCGCTCTGGCCGCCGCTGCGGGCGATCTGTTGGGGCAGGCGGGTGTGATAGCCATCTCGGTTGCCGCCTCATTTTCCATTGCCGCGAACTCTCTCAGTGGCGGTATTGTCACGCCACGCATGACCTATGGCATGGCGGAGCAAGGCATGTTGCCGCGCGTATTCGCCCATATTTCTCCCCGGTTCCAGACGCCGGACGTCTCCATTCTGTTTTATGGAGGCACGGCGATCGTGTTCAGCCTTTGGGGCGGATTTGCTGCGCTGGCTGTGGCCAGTACCCTGTCGCGTCTGGTGATGTATCTGCTGTCTTCTGCCGCGCTTCCCGTCATTGAGCACCGTGACGACAAAAAGGTACCGATCTGGCATTTGCCAATCGCCCTGCTGGCAGCGGCCTCGACGGTATGGGTTGCGAGCCATGCCAGCCCGCGCGCCTTCCTTATGCTGGGATTGATCCTTCTGGTTGGCAGCGGCCTTTACCTTGTGGCCCGGCGGCAACCCATGGAAAGCGGTTCGGAGACATCCTGATGCGCTAGATTGCCGCTCTGCTGTTATTGCCAGCCAATTCTGTTGCAGACGAATTCATTTCGCCTTCTGTGTGGGAGAACCCGTCCGGACCCGTGCTCTATACGGCGAAAGGCTGGAAGGATCTGGTGACGCCCGGCGTGCTGGCCAGGCTGACGGATCAGTCCCGGGCCGGGCGGGCGGCATAGGCTGCGTAAAGCGCAATCGCCGCGGCTGTGGATATGTTCAGGCTCTCGATATTGCCCGTGGTCGGAATCGAGACGAGGAGATCACAATTGGCGGCGACGCGCGGGCGCAGGCCCTTGTCTTCCGCGCCCATGACAATGACGAGGCCGGGGCCGCCATGTCCGGCGATGGCCTCGGGCAGGGTGGTAGGGGCCTCGCCGTCAAGACCGATAACGAAGCGTCCGGCCTCTTTCAGCTCGATTAGCGTATCGGCGATATTGGTTACGCGGACATGGCGCACGGTCTCGGTAGCACCGGTCGAGGCTTTTGCCACAGCTCCGAAGAGCGGCGGGGCCTTGCGGTCCTGCAGGATGATGGCGCGCGCGCCAAAGGCTGCAGCTGAACGGAAAACCGCGCCGACATTGTGCGGATCCGTCACTGAATCGAGCACGACCAGCATGCCGTGGGTCGGATCTGCGACCGCTTTCACCGATTCCGGGGCCGGCGCGGTCGCGCGCATGGCAAAGCCCTGATGCACCGCGCCATCGGGGAGATGCGCGGAAATCGCATCCGGCTTCATGTCCTCGAATTCAGTGCCGTCCGGCACTTCGCGCTGGGCGTTCAGGGTCAGCAGCAGGCGTTTCACCTCCCGGCGCGGATTTGCCAGCGCGGCGAGCACGGCATGACGGCCCCACACCCAGCCGGTATTATCGCCCTCGGAATCGCGTGAAGACCTTGTTTTATATGCTGAATTGGGGCGGTTGCGCCCTTGGTTCTTCATCACTATAGTCCGCGCTCCGTTGATCGGGGCCTCCTGTATCGCCGCCCTTGCGACTGCAATCCGGACCGGATTGACGGAGACGATGTGTTGCATCGGCGTTTTATCTGGCGATAAGACGTTTGTCGCGCATCGAATGCGTATGGAGGGGTGGTCGAGTGGTTAAAGGCACCAGACTGTAAATCTGGCCGCGAGAGCGTACGTTGGTTCGAATCCAACCCCCTCCACCAGCCTTCGCTCTCTTCGAGAGCTTCGGCTGGGCAAGCCGGACGCCAAGGCCTTG
>PFFX01000146.1:4957-5371 GCA_002783385.1 Rhodobacterales bacterium CG15_BIG_FIL_POST_REV_8_21_14_020_59_13
CCCTTGCCTCCGCTCGGTCGGTCCTCGCTAAAGCTGCGGGTACACGGTCGCGCTTGCCGAACCCTTGCGGGTCCGGGCGCTGTCCGTTTGTTTCCATTGCGCACGGCCCGGGCGTTTGTCATCCCCGCCGGTGCTGCGGGCCGGGCTCACATGAAACCCGCTCAGGGCTGGGGGCTGGCGGCCTTCAGGGTATATTTGCCGCTCACTGACGCGCTGCCGCCTTTGGTGCCGGCGAATGAAAATTCCGGCTGCAACAGACTCCGCAAGCCCCTTGCGTTTATGACAAGCGGACGTTATCCCCCGCGCTCAGTTTTAATGCGCGCCGCTCCCGGTGCCGTATTCGGTCAGATCATAAGGAAGAAGGCACATGGCCAAGGAGAAGTTTGAGCGGAACAAGCCGCACGCGAACATTGG
>PFFX01000122.1:0-21042 GCA_002783385.1 Rhodobacterales bacterium CG15_BIG_FIL_POST_REV_8_21_14_020_59_13
CGCCGCCCCCTCCAGCACCTCGCTCTGCGTCCACGGAAAGTCCCGTAGCTCCATGGCGACGAAATCATCGGCTTGATCGGCATAGTGCGGTGAGGTCTCATCCAGCGTGGCCGAGCCGAACTGGTGGATGGACCGGCTCTCCAGATGGCCGTCTGCAGCCCATTCAACGGCCATGATGTAAGTATCGCCGGCGACGCCAACGAACCGGCCATCTTCATTCAATTCCTGACAGCCACAATAAATCGCGCGCAATATGTCCGGCCCGCCATCGACGGGCAGATCGACATCGCCGCGCACATGCCGATTGACATCGCCCCATTCCGGATCGAGCCGGCCGTGATGCGCCATCAGGTCCTCGGCAGACGCCCGCAGCGCTTCTTCCGGGTCGCAAATGAAGGGCCGTGTGTCGTGGCGGTTCTCGATACACTTGATCGCCGTCAGCACACCGAGTGCCGCGGCGCGGTTTTCGATAGTCGTCGAGAAATCCCATTCCCGCAGCACGTCCTGTGCCTCGATCAGCAGACGGTTCTCGTCCAGATCCATCGCCAGGAGCTGGCTGACCAGCCGCACGACAGGCGAGTCCGGCGCGTAGGATAAATCGAACTTGTAGTCCAGAAGCTCGGCGCCGCTGATCGATGGATCATTGATCAGCAGTGCCAGAAGGCGCTGGCCGCGATTGGTCATTTCCGTCTCGATCCCGAAAGAGGCCGGATAGTCTGCGCGGGAGAGATCATCGGCCGGATCGGTGGCACGGAAGGGCGTATTATTGGCGTTGGCAACAAAACCGGAGGCCGGATTGAGCACGAGCGGTAAGGCCTCTAGCGGCTGATACTCCGTCCATATGAGGTCGGACCTGTCTCCGGGCAGATAGTCCCGCCAGTCATAGCCTTCGGGCCGCACCGGCATGCGCGCATTGTAGAGATAGGCGATATTTCCCTCACGGTCGGCATAGACGGTGTTAAGGCTTGTAATGGCCCGCATCTCCATGGCCGCGCGCCATTCGTCCCAATTGGACGCCCGGTTCATGCGATACCATTGCTCGACGCCGCGCACCTCGTCATGGCCGGAAAACCGGATCGCATAGGTGCCGTGTGGCCGCCGGATAACCGGGCCATGGGCAGACCATAAAAGCTCGCGGTTGAACACCCATGAGAACGGCCCGAACAGGCGCACCCGAAGCGCGGCGGTCCCGGTCTCGAAATCCACCCATTCGCCATCCAGCCGGTATTGATTGTTATCGTCCGGATTGATGTCCAGCACATAGATGTCGGCAAGATCAGGGGCGTTGACGGTGTGCGCCCAGCCCAGATCGGCGTTATGGCCGTGCAGGACCAGCGGTGCGCCGGGGAAGGTTCCCCCCGCGGCATTCCAGCCTTCGCCGCTGTGCAGGCCGATCTCATACCAGGCGACCGGCCCGGTAAAGGGCTGGTGCGAATTGATCATCAGACGGGTGGCTCCGTCATCCGACCGTGAAGGCGCAACCGCAAACGCGTTCGATCCCCGTTCCGGATTAGCGCCCTCTATCATCTGAAAGGCCGTGTCGCTTTCCCCGATGGAAATCGTGCGCTGGCGTTCGTCGGCGAACAATTCGGCCAGATCCGCGTCCAGCCCGTACATGAACGGCGTGCGCAACACGAAGCCGGCAACCACATCCTCCCCCGTCATGGGCAGGACGCCGGAGTGAACACGATCCGGATTGTCCAGCGCCCAGGCATTCATGCCGTCCGCATAGGCTTCGACCAGCGCCCGGGTCTCTGCCGTCAATTCGGTTTCATACCTGGCATGGACCGTCTCCCGGATTCGCAGCAGCTGGACGATGTAATCGGTCGGCGCCGCTGATTGCCCTTCATAGCGGGCCAGCTCGCCGCGCGCGGCAATCAGCGTGGGTTCGATCGTCTCCCAATCGTCTTCCGCATGGGCCCAGGCCAGTCCGAAGGCCACATCCGCATCCGTCTCGCCATATATGTGCGGGACGCCAAGCGAATCACGGATGATACGGGCGGAATACGCCTCCGCGGCAGCGCGGATGGCGGCTTCATCAGCGCGCGGCGGCGACGGCGTCCAGGCCAGAACATCCACAACAAGGATAGCGGCAGCAATAAAGCCGCCAATAATGGACAATATCAAACGCATGAAATTTCTCCCCTATGATCGTGACCATAGAAAATAATCACGCCGCATAACAGTGAAATCAAATCCCTGTCACACTCGCGCGTTAGGGCTGTCCCGACAAACCTGAAAGGTTCCCTATGCGCTTCCTTACCGTATCATTCCTCGCCCTCCTTGCCGCTTCGCCAGCGCTTTCACAAACCGATGAGCCGGGCGCGGAATGGCGCGCCATGGCGCAGGAAGAACTGGACGCGCGTCTGAATGTGGAGCGCCGGGAAGGACGCGCCCGCAATGTCATCCTGTTCATCGCTGATGGTATGAACATGTCGTCGGTTACGGCTGGCCGCATCTATGACGGCCAGGACCGCGGAGAGGGTGGAGAAGAAAACCGGCTCAGCTTCGAGGCAATGGACGCCTCGGCGCTCATCCGGACCTATACCGCCAACGCTCAGGTGCCGGATTCTGCCGCAACGGCATCCGCCATGAATACCGGTGTCAAGATCGATATTCGCGCAATCAATGTCTACCAGGGCTCTGATGCTTCGGTCTGCGCGCACGGTCTCTATCCCGTCACGCTGATGGAACAGGCCGAAGCACGAAATATGGAAACGGGCATCGTGACGACTGCCCGGCTGACCCATGCAACACCGGCTGCCGTTTTTGCGCACATCCCCCACCGGAATTGGGAATCCGACAGTGATATGCCCGTAGAAGCGGTCGAATCAGGCTGCGTAGATATCGCGCGCCAGCTTATAGAGGTTGAGGCGGGCGACGGCATTGACCTCGCTTTTGGCGGAGGCCGCGGGAATTTTCTTCCAGAATCGGAAAACGGCCGCCGCAGTGATGGCCGCGACCTTACCGCAGAATGGGTTGCACGGGGCGGTGCTTATGTTTCCAATGCGGTTGAACTTCGTTCGCTGGATAGCGATAAGAACCTGCTCGGCCTGTTTGCCGACTCTCATATGTCTTATGATGCGGACCGCAATGACATTGAGGAGCCAAGCCTTGCGGAAATGACATCCATAGCGATTGACCGCCTGTCCTCAAATCCGGACGGCTATTATCTGATGGTTGAAGCAGCCCGGGTCGATCACGCTCACCACGCCACAAACGCCTATCGCGCACTGGATGACATACAGGCTTTTTCTGAAGCTATTGCCACCGCGCTATCAATGGTGGATCTGGATGAGACGCTGGTTATTGTGACCGCAGACCATGGCCATGTTTTCACCATGGCGGGCTATCAGCCACGCAACAATCCGATCCTTGGCCTTGTACAGACCCCGAATGCGTCCGGTGAAATGGATCCAACGATTGCCGCTGACGGCCAGTCCTATACCACGCTCGGCTATTATACCGGGCAGAATCCACGCCGGGCCGACAGTGATGAAATCACGTCCGATGCTGCCCTGCATCCTGATTATCGACAGCAATCGGCCGTCGCGATGGGCTCGGAAACACATTCCGGCGAAGACGTACCGCTTTATGCATCGGGACCCTGGGCGCACCTCTTTGGCGGCACGCTGGAACAACACACAATCTATCATGTCATGGTGCATGCGCTCGGCTGGACCCGGGATGAGGATGTGTCCGGGGAGACACCCTCAGACTGACCCGGCAAGCCAGGCGATATAAGCGGCATAGAGCGCCAGAAGCAGTGCGCCTTCGCGGCGGTCGACACGCTGCCCTGTGAAGGCGAAAACGAGCAGGATCGCGGTGGCCGCCAGCATGACCCAGACATCCTCGCCCAGAATCCGCGCCGGTGTCTCAAGCGGTCCGGCCAGTGCGACAGTTCCCAGAATGCCCGCTGCATTGAAGATGTTTGAGCCGATGACATTGCCAAAAGCGACATCGCCTTGCCGTCTTATGGCGGCGGCAATGGTCGCGGCCAGTTCTGGTAATGAGGTCCCGACTGCGACAATGGTCAGCCCTATGACGGCTTCGGGTATTGCCAGCTGGGAGGCGATATCGATGGCACCCGCAACCAGAAACCGCGCACCGGTCAGAACCCCCACCAGGCCGCCAACAAAAAACAGCGATGAAATCCACAAACGCTGCGGTGCGCCGGCACTGACCGCTTCGGCTTCATGCAACGCAGCGGCCTTGTCACCGCGTCTGCGGTCCAGCACATAGCTCAAGCCGACATAGGCCAGCAGCAGGGCAATCATCACCGCTCCCCAGACCCGGCCAACGGGCGACTGAAACAGCAGAAAAACGGCTGCTGCCGAAATGAAGGCCAGCGCAAGCCCGTCCCGGAGAAGCGCTTCGCGGACAGCGAGAATGGGCCGGATAACAGCCCCGATCCCCATGATCAGAAGAATGTTTGCGGTGTTCGAACCCACGACATTACCGATGGCCACATCTGGCGATCCGGCAAATTGCGCCTGCAGGCTGGTGGCGAGCTCGGGCATGGAGGTGCCGAAGCCAACCAGCACCAGCCCCACAAACATTGGCGAAAGCCTCAGCTTTGTGGCAATACCGACCGCTCCACGGACAAGTCCGTCGCCACCAAAAGCCAGCAGCACCAGTCCGGCCAGAACCAGAAACACGGAGATCATCCGGATTTAACCTTCGGTGGGTCAGCCTGCTTGTAAAACTTGCTTGCGCACCAGGCCTTCAGCCCATGTTTGGCCACCACGCTGCTGACCGCTACCATCGGCAGGGCGAGCAAGGCACCAAGAAAGCCGAATAGTGCGCCCCCGATCAGTAACCCGGCCATGATCCACAACGGGTGAAGTTTCATCTGTCCACCAACGAGACGCGGGGCCAGCCAGACGGTTTCAAGAACCTGCGCGAGGGCATAGACGGCGATAACTGCAAGGATGGGCCAGATTGAATCAAACTGGCTGATGGCCACCAGCATCGCCAGTGTGAACATGACAAGATTGCCGACAATAGGAACAATCGCCGACAAACCGGTCAGAATTCCTATGGCCACCGAGTAGTTCAGGCCGATCACGGCCAGCGCCGCTGCATGATAGATTGCTTGGACCAGAATGACCAGGCTTTGTCCGCGGACATAGCGTGACAGTTGAAGATTAATCTCTTTGAAAACACGGCGTAAATCACGTGCATAACGCCGGGGCGGCAGGCTGGCGATGGTTTTGGAAATGCCGGGCCAGTCTTTCAGGAAGAAGAACAGCGCCACCGGCGTTAGAAATGTCAGCAGCAGTCCGGAAATGGCACCTTTTGCGGACCCTGCGATCCGGCTGCCAATGGCGCGCGCCGGGTTATCCTCACCGGACAGGCCCTCCAGCGTCAGATCCGGCAAGTCCAGCCCCATGGATACGGCCAGTTGATTGGTGGCGTTTAGAGCATTGTCGAGTAGCGCCGGGAGACGTGAAATCAGATCCCGGCCTTCAATGATGACAATGGGCGTGACCGCCACAATAGGTCCGGCAATCACCAGCACCGCCAGAAACGTGGAGGCCAGAGCCGCAAGAATGCGTGGCACCCCCCATTTGCAAATCCGGCGTGTCAGCGGTTCCAGAATAACGGTCAGAAAACCTGCCACCAGAAAGGGCAACAAGACATCGCCCGCAGCCCGCAAGGCCCAGCCCAACGCCAGCAAAAGCAGCACCAGCACCAGAAATCGGGCATCAAGGGTAAGTTTCATTTCTTATGAGCTACTGCTCAGAAGCTTCTTACGCAAGCCGGGCTTGTCGATCTTTTCGGTCCCGCCGCGCGGCAAGGGTTCGTTAAAATGCCAGAGATGCTCGGGCCGTTTGAAGGCGGCAAGATCTCCCTCAAGGAAGTCGTTGAGTGCGTCCAGCGTGATATCGATCCCCGGTTTTATATAGATCGCCGCGCCGACGGCTTCTCCCAGTCTTTCATCCGGCACAGCGAAAACCGCCGCTTCCAGAATATCCGGGTGTTTAACGAGCGCGGCCTCCACCTCAAGGCAGGCCACATTCTCGCCGCCCCGCACAATCATGTCCTTCAACCGGTCAACGATCGTCACCAGACCCTCGGCGTTCATGGTGCCGACATCCCCGGTTTTGAACCAGCCATCCGCAGTCAGCGCCCCGGTGGTTTCTTCAGGAAGATTGAGATAGCCGGCAAAGATACCCGATGTCTTGATCCAGATTTCGCCGGGCTCATCGGCGGGCATGTCAGTGCCATCCGGCCCGACAATGCGGACATCGGTCACCGGCGGCACAGCACGGCCGCAGGATTCGGGATTGTCCTGATAATCCTCCAGCCCGTTATATGTGCCCAATGCACTCGTTTCCGACAGGCCATAACCGGTCGAGGAATAGGCCCGCTTGAAACTATTCGCCAGTTTCTTCACATGGCTGGCGGGACGTTTGGCCCCACCGGCGGACAGATCGGTCAGCGTGTCCAGCGTCTCGCCCATGCTTTCTGCCGCGAGCATCAGCTCGTGCGACATGGTCGGAACACCGACGAAGTTTGTGATTTTCTCCTCATTGATCAGGCGAACCGCTTCTTCTGGCTTCCAGGACCGCATCAGCACCATCTTCCGCCCGAGGATGAGGGATAGCATGAAGACCGGGTGCGATCCGGTCACGTGAAAGAGCGGCACGGACACCAGAATGCCGAGATCTCCGGCAGCTTCGGCCATGGCCGCGCCTTTTGCGGTTTCCTTGGCTGCTGACAGAACAAAGCCAAAGGAGAGCAGGGTCGACCACGCACCGCGATGGGTCAGCATCACGCCTTTCGGATCTCCGGTCGAACCGGAGGTGTACATGATCGACATCAGATCATCGGGTTCGACCATACCGGTGGGCGGGGTCTCGCCGAGCCCCTCATCACGGACCGAGGCCCAGTTCCGGTCCTGCCCCTCAAACTCGCCATGGCCTGAAATCAGCATCAGGCCGAACCTGTCCTTGAGCGGCAGGAATTTGGGCGCTTGTTCGCCATCAACCAGAAGAATTTTTGCGCCACAATCCTTCAGAGCGAATTCCATTTCATGCGGCGTCCACCAGCCATTGAGCGGCACGATCACGCCGCCGATCAGCGTCACGCCCAGATAGGTGGCCATGAATTCCGGCGTATTGCGCGTGGCCGTGGCGACGAGGTCGCCCTTTTTGACGCCCATCTTCGCAAGACCGGCCGCCACAGCGCGGCTTTCACGGGCGAGATCGGCAAAGGACCAGCGCACATCACCAGAGACGACGGCCGTCTTGTCGGCATGCAGATCGCACATGAACAGAAGGCCGTCAGTATTATTCGGGGCATTCTTGAACACACGATAGGTCGCGCCGCGGATCTCGGCTTCTCCGACTTCGAAGAAAGGATTTTCCGTGAGCAGTTTCAGGCCAGCGGCTGTGATCTCGTCACGGGACGGGGCAGGAAGGCGTTCGCCCATCTCTACGCGCTCCCTTATGCCACTTCAAACAAGCCGGCTGCGCCCATGCCGCCGCCGACACACATGGTGCAGACAACGTATTTTGCGCCGCGGCGTTTGCCTTCGATCAGGGCGTGACCGACCATGCGGGCCCCGGACATGCCATAGGGATGGCCGACAGAAATGGCGCCGCCATTGACGTTCAGGTTTTCATTGGGAATGCCCAGCTTGTCACGGCAATAGAGTACCTGCACGGCGAAAGCCTCATTCAGCTCCCACAGGCCGATATCGTCCATGTTGAGCCCGTTGGCCTTGAGAAGTTTGGGGACAGCGTAAACCGGCCCAATGCCCATCTCGTCCGGATCAACACCGGCAACGGCGATCCCGCGATAAATGCCGAGTGGTGCCAGACCGCGCTTCTCCGCCTCTTTCGCTTCCATCAGCACCGATGCCGACGCGCCATCCGATAATTGCGAGGCATTGCCCGCCGTGATGTATTTGCCTGCGGCGATTTTCTGGCCATTGGCATGGACCGGTTTCAGCGATTGCAACGCTTCCAGTGTGGTGGACGGACGATTTCCTTCATCTTTTTCCAGCGTCACATCCTGAAGGGTGATTTCCTTGGTCTCCTTGTTGAAGACCCCCATTTTCGAGGCTAGCGGCACAATCTCGTCATCGAATTTGCCCGCCTCCTGCGCCGCCGCAATGCGCTGCTGGCTCTGCAGCGAATACGCGTCCTGCGCCTCGCGGGAGATGCCATAGCGTTCGGCAACAATCTCGGCGGTTTCCAGCATCGACATGTAGAGCGCCGGCACGTGCTCATTGATCCACGGATCAAAAGCGCGATGCAGATTCATGTGCTCGTTCTGGACCAGCGAGATGGATTCCAGCCCGCCACCCACAGCGATCTGCATGCCGTCGGTAATGATCTGCTTGGCCGCCGTCGCAATCGCCATCATGCCTGATGCGCATTGCCGGTCCATCGTCTGACCGGCCACCGATACCGGCAGGCCCGCCCGGATCAGGCATTGCCGCGCCGTATTCTGGAAGGTCGAGCCCTGTTGCATGGCCGCGCCCATGACAACATCGTCGATCTCCACCGGATCAATGCCGGAGCGTTCGACCGCATTTTTGATGGCGTGGCCGCCCAGCTCCTGAGCCTGCGTGTTGTTGAAAGCGCCGCGATAGGCTTTGCCGATCGGCGTGCGGGCGGTGGAAACAATGACGGCTTCGCGCATGATGAACTCCCATGGATTATCGTTATCCGCCATGCTGATTGAAATACCGGCTTTGTCCAGTCTGACGCTGACGTCAATTTGCTGTGGGGCGGCAGCTTGACCTTACCGCCGGCTTTTCCGGTCCTGCTTTACGCTGCGGTAGTGTTTGCCAAGGGCCTTGGCGCGTGAGTGGCGCTGCGCCAGTGACGCGTCGTGATGCTCCACTTCCTTTTCCAGCTTGCGGTATCGCACCAGACGGTCCCCATCCAGCTCGCCGTTGGCGATGGCGGCCTGAACCGCACAGCCGGGCTCCTGCTCGTGGCGGCAATCGCTGAAGCGGCACTGGCCGGCCAGGGCGAGCATGTCGTCAAAGGTGGACTCGATGCCCGATGGCGTCCCGGTGAGGGCCAGTTCCCGCATACCCGGCAGGTCGATGGCCCAGCCGCCATTGATCATCCGGTGCATCGAGCGGCCCCGTGTGGTGTGGCGTCCCTTGCCATCGCCTTCGCGGATGCCGGACACGGCCTCATCCTTCCCGGTGAGGGCATTGAGCAGGGTCGTCTTGCCCACGCCGGACGAGCCCAGAAAGGCCAGGGTCCTGTTTTTGCCGACCCATTCCGTCAGCTTTGCCAGTTCGTCGGTATCAAGCGCATTGAGGGTCTCGACTGCACAATCGGAGGCGATGCGCCGCGCCCTGGCGGCATAGTCATCAGGGTTATCGGTCAGATCAGCCTTGGTCAGCACGATAACGGGTAAGGCACCCGCCTCCCGCACCAGGGAGAGATAGCGCTCCAGCCGCGGCAGGTTGAAATCATCATTGCAGGACGACACGATGATCGCCGTATCCACATTCGCCGCGATCAGCTGGACATCCTGTCCGCTGCCGGCGGCTTTCCGGGCAAACAGCGTTTGCCGCTCCAGAACACGCGCCGGCCGTTCCAGAGCCGTGTCCACCAGAACCCAGTCGCCCACCGTGGGCCGGTCTTCAACCGGCGTGTCGGCGGGCATCGGCCGCAGGCGGAGCTCGCCTTGCGGAGACAGCGCTTCATACGTGTCGCGGTGGACCGCGGATATGCGCGCAATATCGTCAACCGGCTCCCGGTCAAGATCGAGGGATTGAAGGAAGGCCGGGCGCCAACCCAGCTCTTCAAGAGTATAAGCCGTCATTTCGGGCTTTCCGTTGAGGCCGTGAGGCCAGACATCATTGCGCTGCCGCTTTCGCAGCAACGTCAGTTTGGATGAATGAACGAAACGAAGGAAAGCGCGCAGTCAAATCTGGGCAGCCCTGACGGATCATAGTCAGTTCGCGCCGCCATTCAGGCGGAACATTACATTGGCCATGATGTGTCCTCCTGATCCGGAACCTGTGCAAGTATCGGCGCGCATGGTCTTAAAGACAAGCAGAAAGGGCGATCACACCTTCTCCGCCTTGTACCAGACCATTTGCTGGGTCGTGGCCAGAATCTTTCCCGAGCGCGACCAGATGCGGGCGTGCTGATCATAAAAACCGCCACCGCCGCGCCCGGCATTGGCCTCGATCATGACCCAGTCACTTCCCGCCTCTGCGAGATCGGCATCGGACGCATGCAGATACACCGTCATGGAAATCGTCGAGAGCACCGTAAAGCCGTGCACAACGAAAAACACGCGCGGTGTTGGCGTATCGGCAAGACAGACCAGTGCCACATCATCCAGCGGCCGGGCGTCGGCAAACTTCACCCACAGCGCATTGCGTGTAGAGGTGGCGTTGAAGATATCGGCATTCAGACAGGGCCGGATGGCGATATGCTCGGCCCACGGACGCGGCGGTACAAAAGCCTCGCACGCCTCCGGCATCGGCGCTTCGGGCATCTCGCCTTCGGTCCACTCCACGGTTTCACGGCGTTCTCCGAACACAGCGGTTGCGCGCAGGGCGGGACTGGATGCGCCGGCCTGCTGGATATTGGCCGCCCAGAATTCTGTCGACCGGCCTGCGCGATGGCAGATCGTCGACAGGCTGTAAGGCCCGTCCTTCATCCCGGTCATGAAATCGGTGGTGATCGAGACCAGTTTCAGCCCGTCGCGCGCAGACCGCGTCATGCCCTGCGCCAGCAAGGCTGCGCTGACCCCGCCGAAGGGCCCGATCATGTTCTGATAGGCTTGCGGCGCGACACCGGCATAGCGCACGCGGCCGTCCGCTGCTTCGTCCACCGTCAAGGCCAGCGCATCATCGAAACTGTGCGTCATTCCTGGCCCAGAGAGACGCCGAAATGCTTTGCGGCGGCAGCGACAAATTTCAGGGTCTGCCCCGATCCGTCCGTGAACATTTCCTGCCCGTCCGGGTCGAGGATGCGGTCCAGATTCGCGGCGACCCCCTCCGGGGTCTGCGCCTCCGGCGGCAGATAGATGCCCGGCGTTTCATAGATACGTGTCGCCGCATATCCGCCCGCCCCGGCACAGAGAATGGTCCGCTCCGGGCTGTCTTCAGCGACCAGACAGGCAAGCCCCGCCGAAACGCTTTCCACCGACATCAAATCCAGTGCGGCCTGCGGCAGCAGGCCCTCCGTCATACGTGTGGCCGCAGTTGGCGACAGCGTATTGACGCGGATATTGTTCTTCTTGCCCTCGATGCTGAGGACATTCATCAGCCCGACAAGGCCCATCTTGGCAGCCCCGTAATTGGACTGGCCGAAATTGCCATAAATGCCGGACGACGAGCTGGTCATGACGATGCGTCCGTAATTGCGCTCCTTCATGTGATCCCAGACCGCCTTGGTGCAGGTAACAGAGCCCATCAGGTGCACATCCACGACCAGCCGGAAATCATCGAGCGCCATCTTGGCAAAGGATTTGTCGCGCAGAATGCCGGCGTTATTGACCAGGATATCCACCGCGCCGAAGGTGGAGATGGCCGTATCGACCATGTCCGCAACCTCGTCCGCCCGGGTGACATTGGCACCATGCGCGATCGCTTTTCCGCCCTTGTTGGTGATGTCCTTAACCACGGCTTCGGCGGCGGAGAGGGAAGAGCCCGATCCATCAACAGCGCCGCCCAGATCATTCACCACCACATTCGCGCCGCGCTCGGCCAGCAACAGGGCATGGCTGCGGCCCAGACCATTGCCCGCACCGGTTATTATGGCTGTACGCCCATCAAAACGAATCATTCCCGTCTCCTCCTTGGTATGTCCTGGACGGGAAACTAGCGGGCCAGCGCTCGCGCGCCAGCCCCCGGATTCATATCATCGTGAAGCATCACCTACCGGCCGGCAGGGCGTCGGCCATCAACCGTGAAAATCGCACAGACCGAAGCATTTACGCGTTGCGGTTCGCGGTCGGCGGCCAGCGCATAGCGGTCAAGATTGGTCAGCAATTGTTCTGCCGTCATCTCGCTGCCGGGCGGCGGCGGAGGGGGCGGTGGAGGAGGGGGCGGAGGCGGTGGCGGGGGCGCGCTGCTATAACGTACATAATCATCATACCCGGCCTCCGTTGAGGGCGCGCCCATGCAGGGGCCGCTGCCTTCCTGCAGCGTGGCGATTTCACCGAGCACAGAACCGGCAGCTTCCGCGACGATCCGGGCGCGCTCTGTGGCATCATTCACCGCTGCTGCAAAAGCCAGGCGCTGGTCTTCAGCGGTCGGTTCGAGGAAGAATTGCACATTGCCGGAATTGACCGGACCGGCGGCCAGCGCCGCGCCGCGCGCCGCACTCGTCAGATCCGGTTCCAGCACGGTCACATTCATCGAAACCGTGGCGACATAGCCCAGCAAGGCATCGGGATGGCGATTCTCGACCAGCCGCTCACTGTTTTCGCCATAGCGCTGGACGATCTGTTCGTAATAGGGCTGAACCGAAAGGTTGGAGGTAATCCGAACCTGCCCCTCCGTGGCAAGCCGCACGGCCTGGGCGGCCAGATTGGCGCGCGTGACCGCTTGTTGCGAAGCATCGGGACTGTTGTCCGCCCGGCCTTCAAACGTCACCTGGAAACGCGCGCGGTTTGCGGGAACCTCGATAAAAGCGCGTCCTTGCGCCTCGATGACGGGTCCGCGTGCCCAGACCGGAACCGGCTCGCCGGTGATCTGATCACACCCGGTCAGGGACAACGCCCCCAGACCTGCGAGTAAAAAACTGGCTTTATTCATGATGACCCCCTTGTATTCACACCCCGCCCTTACGATACACGATCTATGCAATCTGGATAGAAGGCAGTTCGATGACCGGTCAGGAAAAGTGCGGGCGCTACGAAGAATTACGCAAGGAAGTGGCGGCTGTTGTGGCGGGTGAAACCAGCCGCACGGCGCGCTTCGCGACGGCGTCCTGCCTGTTGTCGGAAGCGTTCAGGCCCCGCTTCTTCTGGACCGGCTTTTATGAGGTTGACCCGCACAAGCCGGACGAGCTGGTGGTCGGTCCCTATCAGGGCACTATGGGCTGTCTGCGCATTCCGTTCGGACGGGGCGTTTGCGGCACAGCTGCAGCCACGCTGCAAACCCAGATGGTGGCCGATGTGCACGCCTTTGACGGGCATATCGCCTGTGATGCGCGGACCAATTCGGAAATCGTCGTCCCGGTCCTGGATGCCAGCGGCACTCTGGTAGCGGTTCTGGACGTGGATAGCGAACAGCCCGATGCTTTTGACGAGATTGACCGTGAAGGACTGGAAGCGATTTGCCGGGACATTCTGACCGTCTGAGTGTTGAAATCGATGGTCAAAGCGTCGATTGCGCCATCGTGCGCAGCCCGCGCCGGCGCACAATCGCGCTCCAGATTGACCATCAGGGCCTGAGTATTCGCGCGCCGCAACGGGCCAGCGAGCGGCGCTTGCGGGCCGCCATCCTGAGCCGGTCGGACTGGATATCCCTGAAACTGGCAGAATGGGCCACGCGCCCCGCGCCGGCCGTCCGGCAATTCGTTTGCGGCGAGACATTGCCCTTTCTGGGCGATGAGCTGACCCTTGAAATCGTGGAGCATCCGACCCGGGCCCGCACGAAAGTCGAGAGTGAAGGCAACCGACTCGTCGTCGGAATTGACCGCTATCTGACCGGTGAATTGAAAACCCGTACCATTCGCAAGGGCATCGAACGCTGGTATCGCCGCGAGGCGGAAACCCGGTTTCCCGACCGCATCCGGCATTATGCAGCTATCCTCGAAATGCCGGTTTCCGGCGTTCATATCCGCGACCAGAAACGGCGCTGGGGCAGTTGTGATTCAAAGGGCGTAATCCGCCTCAACTGGCGGCTGATCGGTGCCGATGCGGAGATCATCGACTATGTCTGCGCCCATGAGGTGGCGCATCTCTTGGAGCCCAACCATTCAGCGGCGTTCTGGGCGGTCGTATCCCGCCTCATGCCGGACTGGAAAATCCGGCGGAAGCGCCTCAGCGCGACGGCTGGTGAATTCGTCCCGTTCTGATTGCTCACCCGGCTGCAAGTGCCGGTCACAGCGGCGTACGCACCCGGTACCTTCAACAGTAATGGCCATCTTGACCGCTCTTTGGCGCACATGAAGCTGGACAAGGAATATTTCGAAAACGCTTAGCCCGATTGCCCCGCGAGCCGGCCTCCGCTATAGGCGGGTTCAATTTTTCATCCCCTGAATTAAGAGGACAACGCGCCCCATGGCCGCCTATAAATACGTCTATCACATGGACAAGCTCTCAAAGACTTATCCGGGAGCCGCCAAGCCTGTTTTCCAGAATATTTCCCTGCACTTCCTGCCCGATGCCAAGATCGGTGTTGTCGGTGTCAACGGTTCCGGCAAGTCCACCCTGCTGAAAATCATGGCCGGAATGGATACTGAGTTCACCGGAGAATCCTGGGCTGAAAAAGGCGTACGCGTCGGCTATCTGCCGCAGGAACCGCAACTCGATGAGACCAAGACCGTCTGGGAAAATGTCATTGAGGGCTCGGCGCACAAGAAGCTGGTGGATGATTTCAACACCGTCTCTATGAAGCTGGCAGAAGATTATACCGACGAGCTTATGGAAGAGATGAATGATCTTCAGGAGAAGATCGACGCCGCCGATGCCTGGGATATCGATTCCAAAATCGAGATGGCGATGGAAGCCCTGCGCTGCCCACCGGGCGAGAGCGAAGTGAGCAATCTCTCAGGTGGAGAGATCCGCCGGGTCGCGCTCTGCCGTCTGTTATTGTCCGAGCCGCACATGCTGCTGCTCGATGAACCCACCAACCACCTTGATGCGGAATCGGTGGACTGGCTGCAACACCATCTGGAAAATTTCCCCGGCGCCATTCTGGTCGTCACCCACGACCGCTATTTCCTCGACTCAATCACCACCTGGACTCTGGAGCTCGATCGTGGCCGCGGCGTGCCATATGAAGGCAATTACTCAGCATGGCTGGAGCAGAAGCAGAAACGTCTGGCGCAGGAGAGCCGCGAACAGGGCGCCAAAGAGCGCGCAATGGCCCGCGAACTGGACTGGATCCGCTCCTCGCCCAAAGCGCGTCAGGCCAAGTCCAAGGCTCGGATCAAATCCTATGAGGAATTGCGGGACCAGGCTGACCGCCAGGAAATCAACCATGCCCAGATCAACATTCCGCCCGGCCCGCGTCTTGGCGGGGTAGTGGTCGAAGTCGAGAATCTCAAGAAGGGCTTTGAAGACAAGCTGCTGATTGACGGGCTCTCCTTCAAATTGCCGCCAGGCGGCGTGGTTGGCGTGATTGGCCCGAACGGTGCCGGCAAGTCGACATTGTTCAAGATGATCACCGGACAGGACACACCGGACGCTGGTACGATCCGCCTCGGCGAAACGGTGAAGCTGTCCTATGTCGATCAGTCGCGGGATGCGCTGGATCCGAACAAGAATGTCTGGGAGGAAATCTCCGGCGGAAATGACATGATCAATCTCGGCGGCAAGGAAGTGCCATCCCGCGCCTATGTCGGCGCGTTCAACTTCAAGGGCGGTGATCAGCAGAAAAAAGTCGGTCTGCTGTCCGGCGGGGAGCGCAATCGTGTCCATCTCGCCAAGACGCTGCAGTCCGGGGGCAATCTGCTGCTCCTCGATGAACCAACCAACGACCTCGATATTGAAACTCTGGCAGCCCTCGAACAGGCGCTCGAGAATTATCCCGGCTGTGCCGTTGTAATCTCCCACGACCGCTTCTTCCTCGACCGTCTGGCCACACATATTCTCGCTTTCGAGGGAGACAGTCATGTGGAATGGTTCGAAGGCAATTTCGAGGAATATATCGAGGACAAGAAGCGCCGCCTGGGCGAGGACGCCGTTACGCCCAAGCGGGTCAAGTTCAAGAAATTCAGCCGTTAGGCAGGCGAGGGCGGTTTAACCGCCGCCCATCGCCTCCAACCGCTCATCTGCCTCGCTGCGCAATCCGCTCGCATCCTGAAAGATGTGGGCAGCTTCCTCGCGCTCGCTTTCTGAAAGATCACGGCTATTGCGCATCCGGCTCGCATTCTGGGCAACCAGATTGGCATTGGCGCGAAGGTTGGTGAAGCATTGTTGGCTTGCCTGCCCGGCCGCACGGTCTTCCGGTCCGGTGTCCTGAATCAGTTCAATACAGAAGTCGTGCCGTTCAAAGGCACGGTCGCGGAAGACACCCAGATCACCAAGACTTGCGGATCCAACGGTCTTGTAGCCAACCCTTTCGCCGGCAAGACTTGTTACCCCGGGTCTTTGCAGACCGGCACCGCTGCCATCGCCATCTCCACCATCACCGGAGCCGCCACCACCATACCCGCCGGGATCACCACCAGGACCACCACCGGGGGAGCCCGGCGAGCCAGGCGGTGATGGTGGAATTATAGTGGTCTCGTCACCCGTGCACATGGCTGCCCTTGCATCTCCCTGTGGCGCGAAATCGTCGCCGAGCGCATGGCATTCTGAGGGTGTGTACGTACCGTCCAGCCAAACTCCCTCAGTGGTATGACAACAGCGGCGGTCTTCTTGCGCTGCTGAACCGCCGGACATCAGGATTAGGCTGCAAAGCCCGAGAAAAATCTGATCATGTCTGCCTCCCTGTCCCAAAACCCCTATAGCAGGGCAATTTTCCCAATCCGATTTTCCGGCAAGGGTATTGAAACTACTCCAGAATGATATAAACATATCTTTATACGTTTCTGGTGAGCATGATCTGATGGATGACCTGATTGTACAATTGAAGGCCTTGGCCGATCCGACGCGCTTCCGCGTCGCCTGTTTGCTGTCACGTGGAGAGCTGACCGTGTCTGAACTGGTACAGGTTCTGGGGCAAAGCCAGCCACGCGTCAGCCGCCATCTCAAACTGCTGACCGACGCCGGGCTTGTCGAGCGCCAGCCGGAAGGCGCTTTTGTTTTTTACCGTCTTGCTGCGGAAGGACCGGGGCATCAGCTCGCCAGTGTTATTGGGACCATGGCACCCGCAGACGATCCGCTGCTGAAGCGCGATCTTGACCGTCTGGAGGTTGTCAAAACCGCCCGTGCGGCGGCGGCAGAGGCCTATTTCGAGCGGGCCAACGAGGACTGGGGCACAATCCGCGCCTTGCACCTGTCCGAGCATGAGGTCGAGTCTGCAATGCGTGATGCGGCCGGATCCGGCCCCTTTGATCTGATGATCGATGTCGGTGTCGGGACGGGGCGGATTATGGAAGTCTTTGCCGATCGCGTCAGTGAAAGTGTGGGCATTGACGTCAATCACGCCATGCTCAATGTCGCACGCCTCAATCTTGAACGTGCAGGGCTGACCGGAGCCTCCGTACGCAAGGCCGATGTCGCCGCCCTGCCATTCGATGACGGTGTGGCCGACCTCGTCACCGTCCACCAGGTTTTGCACTATCTGGACGAGCCGGCGGTCGCGATTGCCGAATGCGCCCGCGTCCTGAAACAGGGCGGTGTATTGCTGATTGCGGATTTCGCCCCGCACCAGCTTGAGTTCCTGAAAACCGAGCACGCACACAGGAGGCTCGGTTTTTCTGACGAGGAAATTACAGACTGGGTAGAAGAGGCCGGGCTGGAAATGCGCCGCCGGTCCTCCCTCCACCCCGAAGAACCGGAAAACCGCCTGATTGTGAAAATCTGGTCCGCGCGCCGTGCGTCAGTCCGCTCAAAACAGGCTACCAGCATCAGGAAAGAAACAAACGCATGACCTGTGAGCCGCAAACCTTTGCGTTCGGACGCACATCGGCTCCGACCGTATCGTTTGAATTCTTCCCCCCGAAAACGGATGCCATGGAAGCGCGCCTCTGGGAGACGGTGGAAAAACTAGAACCCTACCGTCCTGACTTTGTTTCGGTCACCTATGGTGCAGGGGGCTCTACCCGCGAGCGCACGCGCAACACGGTCAAGCGCATCCGGAAGGAAACCGGACTGAAGGCTGCCGCCCATCTGACCTGTGTCGGGGCCACGCGCGATGAAACCACAGAAATCATACACGATTACAAAGCCGCCGGCGTCGATCACATCATCGCCTTGCGCGGCGATCCGCCCGCCGGTGTCGGAGAGACCTATACAACGCACCCGGGCGGCTTCGGCTGCACCTCCGAGCTGGTGCGGGCCATCCGTGAGGCCGGCGTCAGCGAAGTCTCCGTCGGCTGTTATCCCGAGCGCCATCCTGACAGCCCCTCTGATGAACATGATCTCGAAGTGCTGAAACGCAAGATCGACGCCGGGGCCACTCGCGCCGTGACGCAATTCTTCTTCGATCCTGACGTCTTCTTCCGTTTCCGCGACCGTGCCGTAGCGGCAGGAATCTCCATCCCGATCATCCCTGGCCTGATGTTGCAGTCCAACTTTGCTGGGCTGCAACGCATGGCGGGGCTGTGCGGGGCGTCGGTTCCGGGCAGTCTACCACCACTTTATGAGGGGCTGGAGGACGATGCCGAAACGCGCGATCTGGTCACCGCCAATGTTGTCGCCAAGCTCGCCCGCAAGCTGGAAAAGGGCGGGGCGAAACACTTTCATTTCTACACATTGAACCGCGCCAGCCTGGCGATCTGTCTTGTGCGTCTTCTCGGCGTACGCGCGCTGTCGGAGGCGGCCTGAACCATGGCGGATCGATGTACACGTATTGCCGCGCTTAAAGCGGCAGCGGCACAGCGCATCATTGTTCTGGATGGCCCCAAAGGCACAGAAATCCAGGGCAAGGGCCTGACCGAGGCGGATTTCCGCGGCAGCCGGTTTGCCGGACATGACCGCGGCCTTAAAGGCAATAACGATATCCTCAACCTGACCCGGCCGGATGTGATTGAGGCCATCCATCGCGACTATGCCGAGGCCGGTGCGGAGATCATCTCCACCAACTCCTTCAATGCCAATGCGATCAGCCAGGGTGAATATGGCCTGGCGGAGGAAAGCTACGCCATCAACAAGGCGGCCGCCGCGGCGGCGTGCAAAATCGCGGCCGAATTTGCCACACCGGACAAGCCGCGCTGGGTGGCCGGTGCGATCGGACCGACGAATGCCACGCTCTCGCTTTCACCGGATGTGAACCGGCCGGAGTACCGGGCCACGGATTTTGACCATATGGTCGGCGTCTATGCCGAAGCCGCAGCCGGGCTGATTGATGGCGGCGCAGACTATCTCCTGATCGAGACCGTGTTCGACACGCTGAATGCCAAGGCCGCCATTGCCGCCGTCCTGGATCTGGAGAAGGAACGCGGCGAGCCAATCGCGATGGCGCTGTCCATGACGGTGGTCGACCGGTCGGGACGTAACCTCTCCGGTCAGACGGTTGAAGCCTTCTGGGCTTCCATCCGGCACGCCAGGCCACTCAGCGTCGGATTGAATTGCTCCCTGGGCGCAGACCAGATGCGCACCTATGCGGCGGCTCTGTCACGGGTAGCGGACACATTGATCCATGCCTATCCCAATGCCGGGCTGCCCAATGATCTGGGCGGCTATGACGAACCGCCGGAAACGACCTCCACCCATCTGGGTGAATGGGCACGATCCGGCCTGTTGAACATTATCGGCGGCTGTTGCGGGACCACTCCGCAGCATACCCGCGCCATTGTTTCGGCAGTTTCCAGCCTGCCGCCGCGGGAGGTGCCCGCACACAATCCGCAAATGCTTTTGTCCGGTCTCGAGCCTTTCAGGCTGGCCTCATGAGTGCCGCCCAGACCTTCATAAACATCGGTGAACGCACCAACGTTACCGGCTCGGCGCGCTTCCGAAAGCTGATCACCGAAGGCGATTACAACGAAGCCCTGTCAGTCGCCCGGCAACAGGTCGAGAATGGTGCGCAAATCATTGATATCAATATGGATGAAGGCCTGCTCGATTCAAAATCGGCCATGCGGACCTTCCTGCGCCTGATCGCCGGCGAGCCGGACATTGCCCGCGTCCCGGTGATGATCGACTCCTCCAGATGGGAGGTGATCGAGGAGGGTCTGAAGAATGTTCAGGGCAAGGCCATCGTCAATTCCATCAGCATGAAGGAGGGCGAAGACCAGTTTCTGGAACAGGCCCGCCTGGTCCAGCGCTATGGCGCTGCTGTTGTGGTCATGGCGTTTGATGAATCCGGGCAGGCGGAAACCGCAGCCCGCAAATTCGATATCTGCCAGCGCGCTTACCGCTTGCTGGCCGACAAGCTGGATTTCGAGCCCTCCGACATCATTTTCGATCCCAATATATTCGCTGTCGCGACCGGTATTGCCGAGCATGATGATTATGGCGTCGCCTTCATTGAAGCCACGCGAAGGATACGTGCCGAACTGCCATATGCTCATGTCTCGGGTGGCGTCTCCAACCTGTCTTTCTCCTTTCGAGGCAATGAGCCGGTGCGCCGTGCCATGCACTCGGTCTTTCTCTATCACGCCATCCAGGCTGGTCTCGACATGGCCATCGTCAATGCCGGGCAGCTCGACATCTATGATGATATTGACCCAGAGCTTCGCGATGTGGTCGAGGATGTCATTCTGAACCGGAAGGCCGGCGCTTCCGAACGCCTTCTGGAAATCGCTGAACGCTATCGCGGCAGCGGTGAGGCCGTGGAGAAAGTCACTGCCGAATGGCGCGAATGGCCCGTTGCCAAGCGCCTGGAGCACGCTTTGGTCCGCGGTATTACGGATCATATCGACGAGGATACCGAAGAAGCGCGGCTGGCTTTTGACAAGCCGCTAGAGGTCATCGAAGGGCCGCTGATGGACGGTATGAATGTCGTCGGTGATCTGTTCGGGGCCGGGAAAATGTTCCTGCCGCAAGTCGTCAAGTCCGCCCGCGTAATGAAGAAGGCTGTCGCACATCTTCTGCCCTATCTGGAGGAGGAAAAGCGCCGGTCGGGGCTGGAAGGCAAGTCCAATGGCAAGATCGTTCTTGCCACGGTGAAGGGCGATGTCCACGATATCGGAAAGAATATTGTCGGCGTGGTTTTGCAATGCAATGGCTACGAGATTGTCGATCTCGGCGTGATGGTGCCCGGCTCCACAATTCTCGAAACAGCGATTGCCGAAGGGGCAGACATTGTTGGCCTGTCCGGCCTCA
>PFFX01000122.1:21064-22012 GCA_002783385.1 Rhodobacterales bacterium CG15_BIG_FIL_POST_REV_8_21_14_020_59_13
GGTTGATGTGGCTGCCGAGATGGAGCGCCTTGGTTTTGACCTGCCTCTGCTGATCGGTGGTGCCACCACCAGCCCGGCGCATACAGCGCTGCGGATCGAGCCCGCCTATTCCGGGGGTCCGGTCGTGCATGTCAACGATGCCAGCCGCGCGGTCGGCGTGGTCTCGAAACTCCTCTCTTCAGACCGGGCCGCCTACGCCAAGGGCGTCAAGGACGAGCTTGCCCGCATCCGTGAAGTGCGCGCCCGCACCCAGTCCGGCCGCAACCGGTTGTCACTTGCAGACGCTCGCGCCAACGGCCACTCGATTGAAACCCCGCCTGTCGCGGCCCCGAAAATCCCTGGCCTGACCGTGATGGATGATGTCAGCGTCGCAGACCTTGTGCCCTATATCGACTGGACGCCGTTTTTCATGAGCTGGGACATCAAGGGCGTCTACCCGCAGATTCTGGACGACCCGAACCGCGGAGAAGCAGCCCGCTCCCTGCTCGCTGACGGCAAGGCCATGCTCGACCGGATTATTGCGGAAACCTGGCTGCGCCCGCGCGGCGTGGCCGGTATATGGCCCGCCAATCGCGAGGGCGATGACATCACCGTCTGGACTGATGAAAGCCGCATGACACAGCGCGCCAGCTTTTTCGGTCTGCGGCAGCAATCAGCCAAGTCGAATGACCGCCCGCACCTGTCGATCAGTGATTTTCTGGCGCCGGAAGGGGCAGACTGGATGGGCGGCTTCTGTGTCACTGCAGGCGACAATCCGGATATTATCGCGCAATTCCGGGCCGATAATGACGATTATTCCGCCATCATGTTCGCGGCCCTGTCCGACCGGATCGCCGAGGCGATGGCCGAATATCTGCACGAGCGCGTGCGCAAGGACATCTGGGGCTATGCGCCGGACGAAAATCTTACCAACGCCGATCTGATCAAGGAGGCCTATCAGGGCATCCG
>PFFX01000092.1:0-12691 GCA_002783385.1 Rhodobacterales bacterium CG15_BIG_FIL_POST_REV_8_21_14_020_59_13
GGAAGCAGTTTGATGGTGAGGATTTTTTGGGCTGGCGAGGAGAAGACCGGAGCATGATGTTGACCATCATGCGAGGATTTCGACGAAACCGGCGCGGAAAAGACCGCCAAGCCGGAAGGAGGCAATAGCTTGATTAACCATAGTAAACCGCCATTGTTTTACCTTGGTCTTTCGCGCCCCGGACGGCGTCGCACAAAGCTCACGGTGTTCACACCGCATCGCTTTGCGCTCCTTGCCGGAACACGAATTACCGGCGGTCAAACAATTCCGGGTGGACAAACCCCGCTCTAACGCGTTTCAGGCACATTGGCTTGACGTGCCGCATCCGGTCCGGTTGGAAGCACGGGATTAACGCTTATCGGCGAAACCAGTGTCATGTTTGCCGGGATAGAAAGGACTATGGATGGAAACCGGAATTATTGAGATCGCGCCCATTGCGCAGGAGTTCGGCTTTCTCGAGCTCTTTCTGAGGGCCGACTGGGTGGTGAAAGCGGTGATGGGCGTCCTTGTCCTGATGTCCGTCTGGTCATGGGCCATCGCCATCGATAAATGGCTCTCCCTTCGCGGGGTCAGGTCCAGGGGTGGCGCTTTCGAGGAGGCCTTCTGGTCCGGCCGCGATCTGGACTCGCTCGCCAATGAATATGGAAAGCGGCCGCGTGATCCGTTTTCCCGTGTCTTTGCTGCCGGCCTGCGCGAATGGAAGGGCCGCAATAGCGGCGACCGGGTGTCCAAGGCCGCCAGTGCCGAAGCCGGGCGGGAATTGTCAAAGCTCGAAGGCGGGCTGGGCATGCTGGCCACCATCGCCTCTTCCGCCCCCTTTATCGGCCTGTTCGGCACGGTCTGGGGGATCATGAATTCCTTCCGTGCCATCGCCGCCTCGCAGGACACCAATCTTGCCGTCGTCGCGCCAGGCATTGCCGAAGCCCTGTTTGCCACGGCGCTGGGCCTGCTCGCCGCGGTGCCGGCCGTGATTTTCTTCAATGCGCTGACCGCCAATCTCTCGGGCATCGGGGCCCGGCTGGAAGGCTTCGTCGATGAATTGTCCGCCCTGGCGGACCGGGGCGAGGACTGATCCATGGCCGGATCTGTCTCCTCAGGCGGACGCCGCGGGCGCTGGCAGCCCAAGGCCGAGATCAATGTGACGCCTTTTGTCGATGTCATGCTGGTTCTGCTCATCGTCTTCATGATCACAGCGCCGCTTCTGACTGTGGGTGTGCCGGTGGAACTGCCCGAAACCGAAGCGCGCAGCATGGCTGCCGATGAGGAGCCCCTGACCGTCACCATCGGCGCCAATGGCGAGATTTTCCTTCAGGAAACGCCCGTCGAACTGGACCAGTTGGTGCCGCGGCTGCGAGCGATTGGCGGGTCGGGGTATGACGGCCGCATCTTCATCCGTGCCGACGAAGCCGCTGATTATGGCTCGGTCGTGCGTGTGATGGCCCGGATTTCCTCCTCCGGCTATACCAATCTCGGCCTGGTCACCGATCCGCTCAGCACCGGCGAGCGCACACGCGGCGCCGCAGAAAACTGACGGCCGCCGGTATGCGCACAGCTCTCGTTGTCTTCGCGTCGCTGCTCGTGCATGCCGGCTTTATCCTGGCCGGTCTGTTCTATTTTCCGCAGACCGTCCGCCAGTTCACCACCAGCCAGATCGTTCCGCTCGAACTGATCACTGAAATCGCGGAAGTCACCAACCTGGCCGAAGAAGACATTGAAGAAGAACCGGTCGAGGAAGACTCACCGCTACCCGAACCCGAACCGGACCCGCCGCAAGCCGAGCCCGAACCGGAAGTCGATATGACAGCCGCCCCGGAGACCGAGGCGGCGCCGGAACCGGCTCCGGAGGCTGAACCAGACGTCGACCCCGAACCCGAACCGCAAGCACCGCCCGAAAGGTCCACGCCACAACCGGCTGAACCAAGCCGGGAACCGTCCTTCGATGATATGTTGCGCGATCTCGCCAATGCGGTGGATGCGGATCGCGCCTCGTCGCGTGGCAATCAGCAGGGCGCCGCCAATTCCTACGATGCCATCGGCGTGACCCTGGCCGACAGCATCCGCAGCCAGGCCCAGCGCTGTTATCGCGGGTCTGCCGATGCGCCCGATCCGGAAAGACTGATCGTCGTGATCCGTGTCCGGCTCAATCGTGACGGCAGTCTTGATGGCCGGCCGGATGTCTTCAACCGCCAGGCGATCGACATGTCCAGCGACAGATACTGGCGGGTGGCCCGTGATCGCGCCCTGGCCGCGGTCATCGACTGTGCGCCCTATCGTCTGCCTGCCGAACATTTTTCCATATGGCGCCGCATAGATGTCACTTTTCGCAACGAGACTTGAGACTATCCTGCTCGCGCATTTCCGGAGACCCGAAATCCATGACCCATATTTTCAGACTTTTATCCGTCCTTCTGCTTCTGGCCGTGCCGTCAGTGGCGCTGGCCCAGCAACCGCTTCAGGTGGATATCGCCCGCGGTCACCTTGAACCCACTCCCATCGCCATTCCGGACTTCATTACTGCGGGTGGCACGGATACACGCGGTGCCGATATCGCCGGTGTGATCGCGGCGGATCTGGAAAGCTCCGGCCTGTTCACGACCGTGGATCCGCGCGCTTTCATCGAGAACATACAGGACTTCAATCTCCGTCCCCGCTTTCAGGACTGGCGCGTCATCAATGCCGATGCGCTGCTGATCGGGCAGGTCACGCGTCAGAGTGATGGCCGCCTGCTCGTCGGATTCCGTCTCTGGGACACACGGTTGCAGGAACAGATGGTCGGCCTGCAATTTGTCACCGCGCCGGAAAACTGGCGCCGGGTGGCACACCGCGTCGCCGATGCGGTCTATGAGCGGCTGACCGGCGAGAGCGGCTATTTTGACACCCGTGTGATTTATGTCTCCGAGGGTGTCGGGCCGCGCGGGGAACCTGTCCGCCGGCTTGCCATGATGGACCAGGACGGGGCCAATCCATCCTTCCTGACCGACCGGTCTTACTGGTCGCTTCTGCCCAATTATTCACCAAGCAACCAGCAGATCACCTATGTGTCTTTCCTGGATGGTCAGGCCACCACCTATGTCTACGATCTGGAAAGCGGCCGTCAGGAAGCACTTTTTGCCTCCGGCGGTACCGGACTCGCACGTGTCGATCCCGACGGGCAATCGCTTTCGGCGCGGTTTTCTCCGGATGGAGAGCAACTGGCGGTCTCGATCGAATTGCAGGCCGGTCATGACATTCATCTGTTTGATCTGAGGTCGCGCAATCTGCGCCGCCTGACCGAACATCCGGCAGATGACGTTGAGCCCAGCTTTTCTCCTGAAGGCGATCAGATCGTCTTCTCGTCCAGCCGCAGCGGCGGGTCACAGCTTTATGTGATTCCGGTCAATGGCGGTGACGCGCAGCGCGTCTCGTTTGGTGCAGGCCGCTATACCGCACCGGTCTGGTCGCCACGTGGCGATCTCATCGCCTTCGTCAAACAGCATAATGGCCAGTTCTCGCTTGGCGTGCTCGATGCCGGCGGGTCCGGTGAGGAACGCATCCTCTATCAGGGTTATTATGTCGACACACCGGCCTGGTCACCAAATGGACGGGTCATTCTATTCACCCGGGGCGATCGTGGACGCGACGGCACGGAGTATGAAATCTGGAGCGTTGACCTAGCCGGTTTCAATTTGCAGCGTATGCCAATTACCGGACAATCGTCCGATCCGGCATGGTCGCCCTTGATCGAATAGGGTTTTTAACGCTACCGTAGAAAAAGGGCTCGCAGGATAAGCCGTTTTCAGTTGGATTAACCCTCTGAAATGAGCGTTTTGCCGCAAATTTGGCATAATCGTGCGTATTGGTGGAGGTTCCGGGGGCTGGCTCAGACCCGGTAAAATGAGGGATAGCACTCCGATGAAGTTCAAACTTGTACTGATTGCGGGCATGACGGCCTTTCTGGCCGCTTGCGCGTCAACACCGCCGCAGACCACAACAGAAGCGCCAACACAGGAACCGCCGCGCACCACGCGGACGGAAACGCCGGGTCCGGTTGATCAAGGTCCGGTTCCCGGAACGGAGGCCCATTTTGTGGCGACCGCCGGTGACCGGGTTTTCTACGATCTCGACCGGTCCACACTGACGTCCGCAGGCCGGGAAACTCTGCGCCGCCAGGCGGATTGGTTGAACGCCTATCAGGGTGTCAACATTCTGATTGCGGGCAATTGCGATGAGCGCGGCACGCGCGAATACAATCTCGCTCTTGGCGCGCGCCGGGCCAATGCGGCACGCGATTATCTGGTCAGCCTCGGCGTTTCACCGTCGCGCATCCAGACTGTGTCCTACGGCAAGGAACGTCCGTCCTGCCGCGAATCCGGCGAACGCTGCTGGTCGCTGAACCGGAATGCCACCACCATGATATCCGGTGGTGTCACGGGCTAGGACCGGACATCTGTCCAGAACAACGCCCGCAGCCGGATGCTGCGGGCGTTTTTCTTTGTTAATCCTGCCGCCGTATTTTCGCCGCCTCGATGACCTATCCCGTGCCTGAACCGGCCGAAGACAGGGATGAACCGACCATGATCCGTTACCTCCTCCTCCCCCTTGCGATTGTATTATTCAGCGCACCAGTGGAGGCGCAATCGCGCCGCGAACTGGCACGGCGTCTGGATGCTGTCGAAGTCCGGCTTGCCGATCTGGAAACGCAGCGCATTGCCCAGAATGATCAGATGCTGACCCGTATCGCCGATCTGGAATTCCAGGTGCAGGAAGCCACCGGCCAGACCGAGCGTCTGGAATTTGAAAACCGCCAGCTCGGTCAGCGGATTGATGCCCAGGACCGGGAAATCCAGCGCTTGCGGTCCCGGCTGGACGCCGTTCGCAATCCGCCCCCGCCGCAATATGATGCCGAAGGCAATCCGGTTGATCCGGTCTTGGAAAGCAGCGCTTTGACCGGAACGGGCGAGCGCACAAATACGGGCTCCGGACCGCGCGACCTGACGGGCGGCGGCCTCGCCGTGACCGATGCCGGCGATCCTTACGCAGACGAGCGGGCCGCAGCGACCCGGCCGCTTGGAAGCACTGTCGCCAGCGCGGCTGACCGCGCCCCCGTGATGAGCGCCAATCAGGCCTATGGTCAGGCCCGTGCCAGACTTCTGGACGGGGATTTTGACGGCGCGCAGGAAGATTTTACCGGCTTCATCAGCACTTATCCGGAAGACGGGCTGATCGACGAGGCCTGGTTCTGGCTGGGCGAGACCTATTATGTGCGCGGCGATTACGCCTCGGCAGCCGAAGCCTACATCACCTCCCTGCGTGAAGAGCGCAATGGCCCGGTCGCGCCGGATGCGCTGGTGCGGCTGGCCTCCTCGCTGGGGGCGCTGGGCCGCAATGAGGAAGCCTGTCAGACACTCGCGCGTTTCTCACGCGAATTCCCGTCTGCCGGTCCCAATGCCACGGCCCGCGCCGAACGCGAGGCGTTGCGCGCCGGGTGCCGCTAGAGCTGGGTTTCGATCCGGATATCGTCCGCCACCGTCTCGAACGGCTAGACACTGCGCCCTGCCTTCTGGGTTTGTCAGGTGGCGGAGATTCCACAGCGCTCTTGTTGATCGCAGCGGGCTGGGCCCGCGATTGCGGCATCGCCCTGATCCCTGTGATTATTGATCATGCCATTCGGGCTGAAAGCGCGGATGAAGCCCGCCGGGCGGCGCAGCGCGCGCGTGAACTCGGATTGTCGCCGGTCATCATCAGGTGGCAGGGCGCAAAACCGGCCACCGGCCTGCAAGCCGCCGCCCGTGATTTCCGCCTCAAAACCTTTGCCAGCATTGCTCATCAGCATGACGCAAACACCGTCCTGCTAGGCCACACACTGGAGGATCAGGCCGAAACCGTCTGGATGCGGCTGCAGGCCGGCGGCGGTCCCGGAGCGCTGTCGGCAATGGCCATGCACAGCGCCTTGCCGCTCTGGCCGGAGGGCAGGGGGCTGTCGATCTTCCGCCCCATGCTCGATATATCCCGCGCGCAATTACGCGCCTGGCTGACACAGCAGGGCGAAAGCTGGGTGGACGATCCATCAAATGACAGCCGGGCTTACACCCGTGTCCGCAACCGCCAGACACTGGCGCGCCTTGCAAAAGACGGCTTCGATATCAACGCATTGTGCGCCATGGCGGGTGAATTTCAGGCCGCTCACAACCGCGCGGCAGACACCGCGGCCAAAGGTGTTCTACAACATCTCACCCTGCTGCCATGGGGCGGGCTCAGGCTGCACCGGGAGTGGGCGTCAACGACTGGCGGATCAGCGCTGAAAATCATGGATGCAGCACGCGCCGCGGCCAGTGGCGATCCGGCCTCGCGGCCAGACGCGTCGCGGCGTCTGTTGGAGGCGTTGCAGGCAGGAAAACCGGCCACTGCGGGCGGCGCAGCACTGACCTTTCACACCGGCAATGTCTATCTGGTGCGGGATCCCGGTGCGGTGAGTGGCCGTGCGGACAATACGGCGCGACCGCCCCGTCTGACCGGAGCCGGAAAATTGCGGATCTGGGACGGCCGTTATGCCATTCTCCTGCCTGACGCCAGCGTGTCCCTTCTGGGAAAGGACTATCCCCAAGAAATCAAATCGGAAATTCTGACCGGTATCCCGCCTCTGGCTCGCTCCGGCCTGCCTTTGATCCGACAGACCGGTGGCAATATCTGCCTTCCGGGCCTCATGGGAGAGGCGCGCGGTTTGGCAATTAGTCTTGCAACGGAGCTGGTTTGCCGGAATCTGTTTGAGAACAGGCCGCCCGCATGGTTTGATGTGCAACTGCGCGGCGAAACGGCGCAAGGCTCGCAATAACAGCCTTTATACCCCATATCGGGACAGAGATGACGTATAGCGACGGAAAATGACATGAATATTCGCAATCTGATGATCTGGGCCATCATGATCCTCCTTCTGGTGGCGCTCTTTAATCTGCTGCAGCCTTCCCAGGCGGGCACCAGTTCGGAAGAATTGAGCTATACCCGCTTCATCCAGCGGGTCGAGAATGACCAGATCAACAGTGTTGTCATTGATGGCGGCACGATCATCAGTGCCGATGGCACGGTGCGCGCCTTTATTCCGGAAAATGACTCCGGCATGTATGACATCCTTCGGGCAAACGAGGTCGATGTCACAACCCGCCCGGAAGACACCGGTTTCAGCTGGTTCAACCTGGTGCTCGGCTGGTTCCCCTTCCTGCTTCTGATCGGCGTCTGGATCTATTTCATGCGCCAGATGCAGGGCGGTGGCCGTGGCGGTGCGATGGGCTTCGGCAAGTCCAAGGCCCGCCTGCTGACCGAGAAATCCGGCCGCGTGACCTTTGACGATGTCGCAGGTATCGATGAAGCCAAGGAAGAGCTTGAGGAAATCGTCGAGTTTCTGAAAGACCCGTCCAAATTCCAGCGCCTCGGCGGCAAGATCCCGAAGGGCGCGCTGCTGATCGGCCCGCCGGGGACCGGCAAGACCCTGACAGCCCGCGCCGTGGCCGGTGAAGCCAATGTGCCCTTCTTCACGATTTCCGGTTCGGACTTCGTGGAAATGTTTGTCGGCGTCGGTGCCTCCCGCGTCCGTGACATGTTCGAGCAGGCCAAGAAAAACGCCCCTTGCATCATCTTCATTGACGAGATCGACGCGGTCGGACGCTCACGCGGTGCCGGCCTCGGTGGCGGCAATGACGAACGCGAACAGACCCTCAACCAGCTGCTCGTCGAGATGGATGGTTTCGAGGCCAATGAAGGCATCATCCTCATCGCCGCAACCAACCGTCCCGATGTGCTGGACCCGGCGCTGATGCGGCCGGGCCGTTTTGATCGCCAGATCGTCGTGCCAAATCCCGACATTATCGGCCGCGAGAAAATCCTGAAAGTCCACATGCGCAACGTGCCGCTCGCTGAAGATGTCGAGCCGAAGGTTATTGCCCGTGGCACGCCGGGCTTTTCCGGCGCCGACCTTGCCAATCTGGTCAATGAGGCGGCGCTTCTGGCGGCCCGCCGCAACAAGCGCATCGTCTCCATGGCCGAGTTCGAGGACGCCAAGGACAAGGTGATGATGGGGCCGGAGCGCCGCTCCATGGTCATGTCCGACAAGGAGAAGGAACTGACCGCCTGGCACGAGGCCGGTCACGCCATTGTCGCCCTGAATGTTCCGGACACCGATCCGGTACACAAAGCCACCATCATCCCCCGTGGGCGGGCGCTGGGTATGGTCATGCGCCTTCCCGAAGCCGACAAGCTCTCGGAAAACTTCACGCAGATGACCTCTCATCTGGCCATTGCCATGGGCGGGCGCATTGCCGAGGAACTGAAATTCGGCAAGGACAAGATCACCTCCGGTGCCTCATCGGATATCAAGCAGGCCACCCAGGTCGCCCGCGCCATGATCACCCAGTGGGGATTTTCGGACAAACTCGGCACAATCGATTATTCCGATGGTGACGGGCCGAATGTCTTCCTCGGTCAGGAGCTGACGCGCTCGAAATCCATTTCCGGTGAAACCGCGCGGCTCATCGAGGAAGAGGTCCGCCGGCTGATCGACGAGGCCAATGAGACCGCCCGAAGAATCCTGACGGAGAAGCGCAAGGACTGGGAGACTCTGGCCGAAGGCTTGCTCGAATACGAAACCCTCTCGGGTTCCGAGATCACCGAATTGCTGAAAGGTAATCCGCCGGTCCGGGAGACCAGTGAGCCGCCTTCCAAAGACGATACACCCTCCGGCGCTGTACCCGTGACCGAGGATGACGAGGCCGAAGCGGCCGCGCCGAAACCCGAGCCCGGGAAGAAGGGCGGACCGGCCCCGCAGGGAGCCTGATGCCGCCCCCCTTCGCAGATCTTTCAGAGGCCAGTCACACACGTGGCTGGCCTCTTGTCATGGGCATTGTCAATGTCACTCCGGATTCGTTTTCCGATGGCGGGCAGTTTGCCAATTCTGATGCCGCGATAGATCATGCGCTGAAGCTGGTTCGCGATGGGGCGGATATTCTCGACATTGGCGGTGAATCCACACGGCCCGGTGCAAACCCTGTGGACGAGGCTGGGGAGATCGCGCGCATCCTGCCGGTGATCAAGGGCATAAGACGGCACAGCAAAGTCGCTATTTCCATCGACACCATGAAGCCCGGTGTCGCCGAAGCCGCCATTGGCGCGGGCGCGAATATCTGGAATGATGTCAACGCCCTGCGTGCGCCGGGTGCGCTGGCCATGGCGGCGATACAGGGTTGCGGTGTGGTGTTGATGCACATGCAGGGCGAGCCGCGCACCATGCAGCAATACCCCCACTATGATGATGTCGTTCGCGAAGTATCCGGCTATCTGTCAGAACGTCGCGGTGCAGCCATTGCAGCAGGCGTGCCGCCTGAAAACATCTGGCTTGATCCCGGCATCGGCTTCGGAAAAACGCTGCAGCATAACCTTGAATTGCTGCGCAGCATTTCTGGTCTTGCTTCAGATTTTCCGGTGCTGATTGGTGCCTCACGAAAACGCATGATCTCCGATATGGATCCGGGTGCAGACACGGGGAGCCGCCTCGGTGGATCGCTGGCCATCGCGCTTCATGCTGCGCAGCAAAAAGCCGCTTGCCTGCGCGTACATGACGTCCGCGAAACCGTTCAGGCGTTGAAAATACAGGCGGCGATCAACCGGGAGCCCTGACCCGCGAGGCCTCCAGCGTGACAATCGCCAGGTCCAGCGCATCGCCCTTCACGAGATTCATCCCCTCGACCCGCCCGAGTGTGCGCACGGCTTCGCCGGAAAGGGCGATATCGAAAGCGGCCCGCTCGGAGGCATCGACCACAGCAATACCGCAATCCGGGTGCAGCAACAGGCTGGCCGCGGCCCCGGCCCCGTCGGTCAGCGCCACATCCGTGCCCAGATAGAAGACGTTCGAGGGCTCGCGGTATCCCGCCGTCGCGGCCGGATAGGCCTCACAGCCGGCCAGTGTATCAACGAGGCGCGCTACCCGGTTGGACGGCCAGGCGGCATCGACCATGGGAACAGCAATCCCGAAGGCAGCCATGTACTGCACCGCAACAAGGGCGCTGAGTGGCAGCAGCCGGGCAAGTCCGGGTTTCAGAACAAACCAGATCAGTGCCGCCACGCTGACCCCACCGAGAGCTGCGGCGATCGAGACCGCCACAAGCTGGTCCTCACCAAGCTGGATTGCGCCAACAAGCGGCAGGGCCGCAATCACCAGACCGGCGATCACAGCCAGCACGATCCACAGGCGGTGCAGGGTTTTGGCTTTCCAGCCGGTGAGCAGGTCAGGGATCTGCATCAACCCCACTGCGGCAAGTATTGCCAGCGCGGGAAAGGCGGGCAGCACATAATGCGGCAGTTTGGTCTGGACGAATTCGAACACGATCCAGGTGAGCAAGGCCCACAGGATTAAAAACCGGATTTCCGGCTTTTTACGGCCCGCCCATGCGGCCAGAATGGCGAGGCCCAGCAGCGCTGATCCGGGCCAGAACGTCACCGCTGACAGAAGTGTGTGATAGAGGAAGGGACCGCCATGACTGTCATCGGCTTCGCCCACCTTGCCGAACAGGGCATGGCCGACAGATTCCTGCAGGAACGCCCCTTCAGTGGCGATATTGATCACGATCAGCCAGGGCAGGGCGATGGCGGACAGCACTGCCAGACCCTTCAGCCAGTGAAATTTCGCCAGTATTGGCCAGGGCGATTTCCAGCGCCAGATCAGATAGCCCGCCAGCGTCAGCGCCGAGACCATGGCAATGATCGGCCCCTTGATCATGATCGCGGCCCCGCTGGCGGCCCAGAACAGCAGCGGCCAGCCGATGAATTTCAAGCGTTCGCCGGCCTCCGCTTTCAGCAGCGTCATCATCAGCCCGGTCTGCGCGAGAACGCCTGCCGCCAGCAGCATGGCGTCCGTCTTGGCGGTGCGCGCCTCGACCTGCATCATCAGGGCCGTGGCCATCAGCAATCCGGCGGCCAGCCCCGCCTGCGGGCCGAACAGGCGTGCCGCCAGCCAGGCCGTGCCGAAGACCGCGATCATCCCGCCGATCAGCGAGGGCAGACGGAAGGCCCATATCCCGGCTTCCGCGCCGCCAAACGGGGCCGCAGCGATCACCTGCATCCAGTAAATGCCCGCGGGCTTTACGTGCCGGGGCGCGTCCTGGAAGCGGATATCGACATAATCGCCCGTCTCCATCATTTGCGAAGCCGCCTGCGAATAGCGCGCCTCGTCCCGGTCCATGACCGGCAGCGAGGTCAGCCCCGGCGCCATGGCCAGAAGCGCGATGAAGGCCAGCGCGATCCACGCCCGGTGAGTCATCCCCCCGTGCGCCTTGCTGTCAAACAGCCAGTCCGAAAACGCTTGCATCAGCGCTCACCCTCCGGCGTAAAGAGAAGCTCTTTTGCGGGGATATGCGTCCGCCGCATCAGCCAGTTCACACCCATCAGATCGAAGAAGCCGGCAAAGGCCCGGCCGACATTCGTATATTTTGTCTCGCCGGACATCCGCGCCCGGTTCACCACATCGACATATATCTGGTCAAAGCCGAGATGGCGCGTGAAGGGTGGCAGATAGCGGTGCAGGGAATCAAAGAAGGGCAGCGCCAGAAACAGATCGCGCGGGATCAGTTTCAGTCCGCAGGCCGTGTCCGGACAATTATCGCGCAGCATGGCGCGGCGGATGCCATTGCCGATTTTCGACGCCCATTTGCGGTTCGCCCCGTCCGTCCGGTTGGTGCGGCAGCCACAGACCAGGGCGGGTGCTGCCAGCGCGGTGAGATCGAGGCGCGAGGCCATATCGACAACGGACCGGGGATCATCCTGACCATCGCCATCCATGGTTGCCACCCACAGCGTTTTGGCGGCCAGAAAACCGGTGCGCAGGGCGGCGCTTTTGCCGGCGCGCTCCGGGTGCCGGATGGCGGTCAGTTGCGGATATTGCCCTTCGAGCTCTGCGAGCCGGTCCCAGGTGTCATCCGTCGACCCGTCTTCCACGGCGATGATGCGGAAATCCCCGAACGCCGCCGAGAACACCCCGACAGCCTCGCCGATCACCGCGCCGATATTGCCCGCCTCGTTGTGAACCGGGATCACGATGGAAAGTTTGCCTGCCTGCATGCCCGCTTGCCTGCCCGCCTGTCTGATGAATGCCGCGCATGATTAGCGTGTTTTGGGTTGAGGGGATACTGGCAGAGTTCAGCAAGGCGGACGGATTATTCGCGGTCCTCGCGGGCTGACAGGATGCGCTCGAACAGGTTCTGCCAGTAATCCTGGCGGCTATCGACCGAGGTTTCAATCGCCCGTTGCCGAAGCAGTGGTATGATTGCCTCGCTGGCGCGCAGCCGCTCCGCAACAGCCGCTATCGCCACATCATGGCCGTCGATTTCACAGGGAAAGTCAAGGATTTGTGGCAAGGCGGCGTAGTCACCGATTTCCAGCAAACGGGGCTCTGCGCAATTATCGGCGAGCGCATCATAAAGCGCCCGGTCGGCAAGGCGGTAGAAAGCATACCGGTAGGGTCGCGCCGGGTCTTCCAGGCTGATCTCGCTTGGCCCCGTCTCGTAATACTCGACGGCCGCAGCGATAAGGTCTGCGTCCTTGATCAGATCGACCGTGCCGGTCGACACCAGTTCGTTATATGTGGTCCGGATGACGGGAAAGCTGAAAATCTGCGTCGCCCGGAAGGCCTCGATCACCAGCGTCTCGTCGTCCACTGTCCGGCGGCCTTCAA
>PFFX01000092.1:12711-13132 GCA_002783385.1 Rhodobacterales bacterium CG15_BIG_FIL_POST_REV_8_21_14_020_59_13
GCATTGTCGGCAACCTGCGCGCTGTAAAGGCTCGTCCCCTCGATCCGCCACTGTTCGGCCCGGAGGTCGGCGATCAGCCGCGCGGTCAGGATGTCCGTACGGGCGGCCGCTTCCTGCTCGGTATTCCACGCCGTCACCTGAAACCCGATCACCACACCGGCGATGACGATCACGAATTCCAGCACAACCGCGAACCAGTTCTGCTGCCTTATCGCGTGGGAAAGCCGGGCGAGGATCATTCGGATGGCTCCTCCGGCGGCTCGCAGGCCCGGCCGGTGAGGCGTCCGGTCTCCGCGCAAAGGGCCTCGGCACTGGCCAGCGTGTTCTGCCACCATGTGGTCATGGCACGCATGGCGTTGTTGCCGGCCAGAAGGCGCTGCAGGAATTCCGGGTCGGCAAGGGCAGCCTCCCAGTCAATGAC
>PFFX01000092.1:13186-13466 GCA_002783385.1 Rhodobacterales bacterium CG15_BIG_FIL_POST_REV_8_21_14_020_59_13
ATCCATCACGCGTTCCCGCGCGACTGCAATCGAGCGGAAATATTCGATCTGGCCCTGCAGGAAGACAACGCTGGCCTGGTATTCGCCCAGCGCGTCTCTGAAGGATTCATCGCCCAGGCTGGACAACATGCCCGAGCTGACAATCTCGGTATAGACACCCTGCCGGGGTGAAAAGGCCGGGAACAAGGACGTTGAAACCACGGCGCTCACCATGTCGTCATTGTCCAGTGCTTCGAGATCGCCATTGGCGATATGTTCGAGCGCCTGAGTGCGGTTGGCA
>PFFX01000092.1:13476-21806 GCA_002783385.1 Rhodobacterales bacterium CG15_BIG_FIL_POST_REV_8_21_14_020_59_13
CATATATATTCACCAGCCTTTGCAGGGTGCTGACCGCGTCCTCGACCTCGTCATGAAGGCGGTCTAGCGCCACCGCTCGCCGCTCGGCCTCCGCCCGCGCCGAGGCCCACTCGGTGACCTGAAAACCGATCACCACACCAGCGATGACGATGACAAACTCGAGCACAACTGCGAACCAGTTTTGTTTCCGGATGGCCCGGGAGAGGCGGGCAAGGATCATGGTGTGGCCCCGCTTTCGATGAAGGCCATGATGCGAGCCGCGGCCTCGAACATCTCGGTGTATGATTCAATGCCGCCCCGCGTCGTGTTCTCGATGTCCACGAAGTCGTCTCGCAGGCGTTCGATGAACTGGGCTTCGCGCTCCTGATTGACGCGCGCCCCGTTCCACGCTGTCACCTGAAAGCCGATCACCACACCGGCGATGACGATGACGAATTCGAGCGCCACGGCGAACCAGTTCTGCGTCCGGATGGCCGTCGATATCCTTTGAAGGATCATCCGTCTTTCCTCCCCGGAATGACGCTAGCAGGCGGTGCAGGAAAAGAAAAAGGGGAATGGGGCGCGGTGTTTCCCCGGAACCGGCAACGGTCAGATCCCCCATCGCCTAATCGCACGCGAAGTCATCCGCGCCAACGGGGCGGCATTGCGGCGGGAAGCCGCGCGCGCGCCAATAGTCGAGAATGCCGGTATTCCGGACGAAATTCGCGTAGTGCTCTGACTGGCGGTATCGCGTCAGGCTCGGGTCGAAAACCTGGACCGAAAACAGCGGTTCGGACCCTGGATCGAAGACATAAAGCACGTCGCGGGTGGTTTCGATGGGCCGGTCCGGATTGCGATCGATGAAATCGCGGAGGCGTCGCGCCAGAGCGGTATGGTCACCGCCCAAGTCCTGAAACGCCTCGTAAAGGTCGCCAACCCCGTCCCATCCCAGAAAGCGTTGTGGAGTAGAGGCAACTATCATGAATTCGGCCCGCCGGTGCGCCCGCGCCAGAAGCCCGAGGCTGATAACATCAGGCGAGAATGTGCCGGCAGCGAGCGCGTCCTCAATGGCGCGCAAGGCTGCATCGTCCTGTCCGGCAGCGATCAGCATGTTGTAGTGATTTTCACGACAGGGCCGGTAGGCCGGTTCAAGCATGACGCATTGTTCGAAACTGTGCAGCGAGCCGGCGATATCGCCGACATAGGCCTGCGCGATCCCCTGCCAGAGCAGAACCGATGCGTTCAGGGGATCAATATTGCGGGCGCGTTCATATTGGGCGAGGATTTCGCTCCAGTCGTCAAACTGGGTCATTTGAGCGCTGGCATTCATCCGTATCTTGGCCAGCGTGGCAACCGCCAAGGCGCTGTCCGGATTGATGGCTAGTGCGCGCGCCGCATAGAGGCGGGTAAGGTGATCAACTTCATCGCGCGAAATATCGGCAAAGAAGTATTCTTCCATCAGGGATGGCAGGGCGGCCCGCATTTCCCACGCTTGTGAAAACTCCGGATCGATTGCCAGGGCGCGCTCTAGCAGCGCATCGGCATCATCGAGATTATCGCGCGCCTGGAAATGGGCCCGCGCCTCAAGATAGAGCGTATAGGCATCGACATCGTCGGTGACGGCCTCGACCGCGATCACTGGCTCCGGTGCCGTTTCGTCGAAGAAGACCCGCAGCGCCTCGACAATGGCGGTGGCGATTTCGTCCTGCACGGCAAAGATCGCGCCCGTGGTGAGCGGCCGGTCATAGGTTTCCGACCACAAATGCCGGTCGCCGCGCGCATCGATCAGCTGGGCGGTGATGCGCACCGTTTCCCCATCGCGGCGGACCGACCCTTCGAGGATGTGGCGGACGCCCAACGCTTCGGCGATCTCGGGGATCAAGTAATCCTCGCCGCGATACTGGAAGGCCGATGTGCGCGAGGCGACGTCCAGCCCGTCAATGCGCACCAGGACATTGAGGATTTCCTCGGCAATCCCGTCGGAGAAATATTGCTGGTCACCTGCCGGTGACAGATCGGCAAAGGGCAGGACGGCGATGGAGGAATCGGCGATGTCCGCACTGTCCGGCACGGGCGCGGCTCCGGCCCCATCCGCGATGCCGTGGCTTTCATCCCCGTCCGGCGCGCGAACCAGCTGCGCTCCGCCGACACCGAGGACCACCAGGACGGCGGCGATCAGCACATAATCGCCGGGACCCAGCGGTTTGAAACCCGTTGGCGCGTCCACGGCCTCGGTCTGCTTCAGGCCCTCGGGCGTCAGCTCGAACGCCCAGGCAATGAACAGCACGACCGGGAATCCGGCAATCAACAGGATCAGCGCCAGGCTGTCGGCCCAGTCCGGCAATCCCGCCGCCGCGCCAATCGTCGCCACCACCTGCATGACGATCCATCCCGCCACCAGATAGGCCGCCGCGACGCGGAAGACATTCCGCCGGCGCAGCTCGGAGAGAAAGCGCGTCATTCGCCCGGCCAATCGCATGCGAAATCATCCGCGCCCACAGGGCGGCATTGCGGCGGAAAGCCGCGCGCCTGCCAGAGATCGAAAAGGCCCGCCCGGCGGACAAAAGCCTTCCATCGCGGATCGGTCATGAACTCGCCTTGCCACGTGCCAATGAACGGGAAGATGTCGTCCGTCATCGTGGCCTGGTTGACGGCATCGGCCGCCGAGAAATAATTCTCCCGTTCGTCGGCAAGAACATAATACAGGAAACGGATGGGCCCCTGGCTCAGGTCCGCGAGAGGTTCGATTTCCGCCACGCTTCCGGCGGCGATGAAACGGGTGATCAATCCGGCATCATCCGGGACATGATCAGCATTTTCTATCATGGCGGCGTATAGGTCCTGCGGTCCGTCCAGATCCCCGTCTTCGGCGAGGTTGAATGATAAATTGTTATAAAGGAAGGCGAGCGTGGGATCGATTGCGATCCCTGCGCGGAACTGGGTATTTGCCTCCTCTGTCCGCCCCAGCAGTGTAAGCGTGTTGCCATAGGTGGTGCGGTATATGGCCACCAGGGGATCGAGCCCGACGGCGCGCCCGGACAGAATTTCCGCCTCGGTGCCATAACCCGCCTGGGTCAGTATCTGCGCGGCCGCATCAAGGACGTCGGGATCGTTGGGAGCGAGGGCGACGGCCCGGTCCAGCATGTCCAGCCCCTCGATCCAGTTCCAGTTGTTGGCATGCGCCGCTCCAAGAAAGGCGTAGGCCTGCGCATCGGCCGGATTGATCGCGATGGCCCGCCGCGCGGCCGCCATGCTCAGGGCTTTCCAGCTCTCCGTCAGCTCCGGCGCTGGCGGGTTTGTGACCGGACGGTAATAGGACATAACGCCGTAAACACCTGCCAGCGCGGTCCAGCTGGGCCCGTATTCCGGGTCGCGCGCCAGCGTTTCAGTGAGCATAGACGCCGCCAGGTCCAGATTGGCCTGACCGCGATCGCGATAAAGCTGCCGGGCATGAAGGAAGGATTCGTAGGCGTCCAGATCAGAGGTTCGGGCAACGCTGACCGCACCCGTGTCGAGCCCCAGCGAAGTGGCGAGCTCATTGGCCACCGCTCCGGCAATGTCGTCCTGTATGTCAAAAATATCGGCGATCTCCCGGTCATAGGTTTCTGACCAGATATGGAAACCGTCCGCGGAGCGGATCAGCTGCGCGGTAATCCGCAGCCGGGTGCCCGAACGCCGGACACTGCCTTCCAGGACATGACTGACATCGAGAGCGTTGCCGATTTCGCGCAAATCCTGGTCCTGACCCCGATAGGCAAAACTGGAGGTGCGGCCCGCGACCTGAAGGCCGGGAATGCGAACCAGGACATTGAGGATTTCTTCCGAAATGCCGTCGGCGAAATAGGCCTGATCGCTATCGGGGCTCATGTCGGCGAAGGGCAGGACGGCGACAGATGCCCCTTCGCCCGCTTCCGCCCGCGCCGCGAGTTCAGGAGCGGTTGCCGCTTGTGGGTTCGCCACTTGCTGCCAGATGATGGCCCCGATCAGCACGACGATCCCGCCGGCGATGACATAGTCCAGCCGCCGCGCGGTCTTTCCGGCAATGCTCTGATCTTCGGGCACTGCGGCGGTCAGCTTCACCCCTTCCGGTGTCACCTCAAACGCCCAGGCCAGCAGCAGGGCAATAGGAAAAGCGATCAGCAGCAGGAAGAAAACCAGCGTGTCGGTCCAGTCCGGCAAATGCAGTGCCGGCATCGCCAGCGAGGTGACCTGTATAAGCAGCCACCCCACCACCAGATAGGCGGCGGCGACGCGGAACACATTCCGCCGGCGCAGCTCGGATAAGAATGAAGTCATGCCCGATCGTCTCCCCTGCATCGCATCTAGCACACGTCGCAAGAGAAAACGAGCCATTGATTTGAGGCGCTTACGCCGCTGCCAGAGCCGCCAGCCGCGCATAGAGGCCATCGCCCTGCGCGGCGAGTTCGTCATGCGTACCCTGCTCCACGATCCGGCCCTTGTCGAAGACCAGAATCCGGTCCGCATCGCGGATCGTCGACAGCCGGTGGGCGATGACGATCGTGGTCTTGCCTGCCGTCGCGCTTTCCAGCGCCGCCTGGACATCGCGTTCCGTCTCGTTGTCGAGGCTGGAAGTGGCCTCGTCAAAGATCAGGATCGGCGCATCCGACAATATCGCCCGCGCAATGGCCACGCGCTGCCGTTCTCCGCCGGACAGTTTCACGCCGCGCTCTCCCACCAGCGTGTCATAGCCTTGCGGCAGACGCTGGATGAAATCATGCGCATTGGCGCGAAGGGCCGCCGCCTCGACGTCCGCGCGGGAGGCATCGGGCCGGGCATAGGCGATATTCTCGGCGATCGTGCGGTGAAACAGGGCCGGGTCCTGCGGCACCAGCGCCACCGCCTGCCGCAAGCTGGCCTGCGTCACCGAACGGATATCCTGCCCGTCGATCCGGATCGCCCCGTCCTGCACGTCATAAAGCCGCTGCAACAGCTTCACGAAGGTGGACTTGCCCGAGCCCGTCGGCCCGACCAGCGCCACGCGTTCCCCCGGCGTGATGTGCAGGGAGAAGTCGTTATAGAGCCGGGCCTTCTGGTTCTCATAGGCAAAGCCGACCGCATCGAACACGATATCACCTGCACGCGGAGTGAAGTCCGGAGCGTTTTCGGCATCGGCAATCTGCACCGGCAATTCGTCGAAGCCGGCAATGTCCTGGATCTCGTCCAGGCCCCGTTGCACGTTCTGAACCTCTTCCCCGAAACGGCGCATATAACCGGCCATCATCATGAAGGCGGTAATCGCAAACACGACATCGCCGGGGCTGGCCCGGTCCGCCATCCACATCTGGATCAACAGCCCGGTCAGCCCGGCCTGCAGGCAGAGAATGGCGATGATCTGGATCAACCAGGTATTCACAAAGCGCAGCCAGGTTTTCTTGACCTCTGCCCGCCAGCGCCAGGCCAGCTTCGAGAAACGCGCATCCTCGCGTGCTTCTGCACCGAAACTCTTCACCGTCGCAATCCCGCCAATGGCATCGGCGACCGCACCGCCCAGCTCGGAATCAATCGCATTCGAACGGAGATTCTGCGGCCGGATATAGGAGTTGGCGGCCCACACCGTCGCCGCAACGAAGAGGAGGGTAATGGACAGCGAGAACAGGCCCACCACCCACCACTGGGTCAGCATGTAGACGCCCAGCCCCAGCATCACGAAAATCGACGGAAACAGGCCGAACCACATGGTCGCGGTGATGGTGTCATACGCCCACATGCCGCGTGTCACCTTGCGGACCACCGAGCCGGCAAAGGTATTGGCATGCCAGTCCAGCGAGAAACGCTGCACCTTGGCAAAGGCTTCCGAGACCATGTCCGCCATGTTCGCCGAGGAAAAACGCACCTCGAAGCGCACGGCGATCTGCCGGAACAGATTCACTGCCGCTGCCAGCCCGATGAAGGCCGCATAGGCAGACCAGTGCAGGCCGTTGCCCGTGTTCAGTGCATCGATCAGCGCCCCGGCAGCGATGGGGATAAAGACATCCGCGCAGGTGGCGATGACGGTGAAGCCGACCAGCGCGGCAAAGAACCACGGACGCCGCCGCCATTGCCGGAACAGGAAGCGGATAACCGAAAGATTGGACAGGATGCGCGGAGCGCGGGGAGCAGTCTGGGTCATTTCAGAATCGGACAAAACCTGTCCGCCTCATGCTGTTTCGGCTTCTGAAAGGGTGGAGAAGATCGCGGGAAAACCGGTCTGGCGCGATGCGGGGGATCAACGCGGAAATGTCCGGCAAAAGGCGATCGATCAGCCGCCTCTATAGTCGAATCTTGTGCATGGGTCTGAAACACGCTCCAATGACTGTCTGGGGAAGCGGCTCTTACACGTGCACCTCTGCAAGAGCCAGACAAAGCTGCGCCGCCAGTCGCCTTTGACGCGAAAGCGCGGTATTGCGGCCACACATGTTTGAGGCCAGAGGGCAATATGGCGCATCATAAAGGGCGGGTGCTGATCATCGCCGGGTCCGATTCCGGCGGCGGTGCGGGCATCCAGGCAGATATCAAGACGGTGACCGCGCTGGGCGGTTATGCGGCGACGGCCATCACCGCCATCACCGTCCAGAACACGCGTGGCGTCTCTGCGGTTCATCCCGTCCCGGTGGATGTGGTCGAGGCACAGGCGCGGGCGGTGCTCGACGATATCGGCGCCGATGTCATCAAGACCGGCATGCTGGGCACGGCGGAACTTGTCGAGGCAGTGGCAAATCTGCTGGCAGATTATCCCGCCATTCCGCTGGTGCTCGATCCGGTCATGGTCGCCACCTCTGGCGATCCGCTCGTCAGTGGAGACGCTGTCCAGGCCATCGCTGAGCGGCTATTGCCCCGCGCCGCGCTGATCACGCCGAACGCCCCGGAAGCCGAAAAGCTGACCGGCCTGCCCGTCACCTCCATCGGTCAGCAGGCCGAGGCCGGCAAGGTGCTGGTGGCAGCGGGCGCACAGGCGGCGCTGGTCAAGGGCGGGCATCTGGCGGGCGGCATCATCACCGATGTGCTGGTGACGCGGAACATGACCCTGATGTTTGAAACCGAACGGCAGGATACGCGGAACACACACGGCACCGGATGCACGCTGGCCTCGGCGATTGCGGTGCGTCTTGCACAGGGACATGATCTGCCGGATGCCATCGTACAGGGTAGCCGCTATCTATCAGAAGCCATTCGCCGTGCGCCCGGTTTCGGTTCGGGCCACGGACCGGTCCATCACGCCTGGATGGCCGGCCGCTGAGGCCGCCGTGCAATCGCGATCCCGGCGAGGATGACGACCAGGCCGAGATAGGCGTTCCAGCTGATCGCTTCGCCGAAAGCCAGGCCGGTGAACAGCGCCACAATCGGCACCAGATAATTGACCAGCGACATGAAACCGGCTCCCGCCCGCGCGATCAGGCCGACATAGAGCACGGTCGCCAGCGCGGTTGGCCCCAGCGCCAGCCAGATCAGCGATCCCCATCCGGACATCGTGGCCGGCAGATCATTCACCGCCAATTGCCAGAGACCGAAAGGCGCTCCCCAGAGCGAGGAGCAGATCAGCGCACCCGACGCCAGCACCGCCGGATCGGTGCGCGGCGTGCGGCGCGTCATGATCGCGTTCAGAGCATAGGACAGCGCCGCGCCAAGAATGGCGAGCTGTGCCAGAAAGGTTGGCCCGCCCAGACCGGCGATCGCCGCAGGCCCGATGAGGATGACCGCTCCGGTAAATCCCACCGCAAATCCGGCCAGCTTCCAGACCGTCATTTTCTCATTGGCGAAGAAATGGGCCAGCGCCACCGTTGCCAGCGGCATGATGGCCAGCAGGATTCCGGCCAGCGCCGACGGCAATTGTGTCTGCCCCAGCGGGATCAGGAAGAAGGGCAGGGCATTCCCGAAAAAGCCGAGAAAGGCGAAATAGAGCCAGCGTGGATCGGACAAAGGCGGCAGGCGGTGGCCGCGGGCATGCGCGAATATGGTCACGAGGACGGCCGCAATCGTCAGCCGGGAAAACGACAGCGCTGCGGGCGGAAGGCTCTCGAGTGTGAAGCGGATAAACAGAAACGCCGTTCCCCACAACGCGGCCAGAACAAGGAGCATGACCCAGTCTTTCGGGCCGGCCTGTTCGATATCGCTCATGCGAGTGCGACCGCCATGGCATCGGCGAAGCGGGCGATATCCGCTTCATCATTGTAAAGATGCGGGGTGACCCGCAGGCGCGCGCCGCGCTGGGATACGGAAACACCCTGCCGGCTCAGCCGCTGGGCGATGCCGCCGGGGGCATCAGAGGGCAGGGCCAGACACAGGTAATGCGCGGCCCTGTCCGGCGTGTCGCAATGCGCACCCAGAGACCGGACGGCATCTTCCAGAGCCCG
>PFFX01000171.1 GCA_002783385.1 Rhodobacterales bacterium CG15_BIG_FIL_POST_REV_8_21_14_020_59_13
GTTGCGCGGCGTGTCTGCGGCGGTGCAAATCCGATCGCGACATGCTCCGCAACCAGCTGCGAGCGCCGCCAGGAGCGGCCACGCGGAGTGCGTTCCATTGATCCATCACAGGTGAAGCTGAACTGACAGCCGGTTGAGCGTTCAGAGCCGTCATAGACCACGCCGCAAATCGTATCCGGATAAACCCGGTGACTGACGCGGTTCATGATGACTTCTGCCACAGCGGCCTGACCGGCAAAACTTTCACCGCGGGCCTCGTAATAGATCGCTTGCGCTAGACAGTTGATCTCCGCCGTACTGAAACGGGCGCGGTCGATATGCGTGGCATTAAAGGTCTGAAGATCATTGTCCACAGGCCGCATCAGCACGCGCGCGCCCTCGGTTTCATCTGCCGCCAGCGTCAGAGACGCCGCACGGAGCCCGTAAGGTGCGGACCAGCCAAGCAAGTCTTCAGAATCGATGTGGCGGTCAGCCAGTTCGCGCCAATAGGACGCGTCATCCTGGGAATTCGCCCGCATGGCCGCGAGTGGAAGCAGCGCTGCGCACAGCACAACAGCCAGTACCGAGGCCCCGATCCTGGCAAAGCGCGTTGTGCGCGCGGAAAAATATGTCGTCGTTCTGGCGGTCATTCCAATCCCGTCATACGTTCATGTCAGCCGATTTCTATATTACGAAAGAAAATAACTATTCGCTAAATAGAAACCTTACGATAGGGCACGCTCGATTATAGCGCACATCAGTCGGCGTCAAGCAATTGTCCCGATTACAAATGGGTTACTAATCCCGTATTTTCAATAGCGGAAAGACTTACCGGCTTTGATTCAAGTGCTTAGCCCCGCGATTTAAGCGCGGCCTGCGCTGCGGCCAGACGTGCTATTGGCACGCGGTATGGCGAACAGGACACATAATCGAGCCCCACCGAATCACAGAAATGGATGGAGGCCGGATCGCCGCCATGCTCACCGCAAATTCCCAGCTTCAGGCCCGGACGCGTGGCCCGGCCCCGTTCTGCAGCAATGCGTACAAGATCACCGACACCGGACTGGTCCAGTGTCACGAACGGATCCTTCTCGAAAATGCCCTGCTCGATATAATCCGGCATGAATTTGCCGGCATCGTCTCGTGACAGGCCAAATGTGGTCTGCGTCAGATCATTGGTGCCGAAAGAGAAAAATTCCGCGTCTTCGGCGATGTCACCGGCGCGCAGCGCGGCGCGCGGCAATTCGATCATCGTGCCAATGAGATAGACAGGCGCCGTGCCGCTTTCAGCCGCCACTTCATCGGCGATCCGTGCCACAGCCGCTTTCAGGATCGACAATTCCTTCGCCATTGCGACCAGCGGGATCATCACCTCGGCCACTGGTTTGATCCCGGTTTTCTTCTCGACATTGACCTGCGCTTCAAAAATCGCGCGCGCCTGCATCTCGTAGATTTCCGGATAGGAAATACCCAGACGGCAGCCGCGATGGCCCAGCATCGGGTTGGATTCCGCCAGCGCTTCTGCGCGTTGCATCAGTGCAGCTGCCGGCAGGCCGGTCGCCTCGGCGACGGCGTGAACATCTTCCTCGGTGTGCGGCAGGAATTCATGCAGCGGTGGATCCAGCAGACGGATCGTGCAGGGGCGCTCCTCCATGATCTCGAAAATGGATTCGAAATCCGCGCGTTGCATGGGCAGGATTTTTGCCAGAGCGGCCACCCGGCCTTCCTTGTCGTCCGACAGGATCATCTCGCGCACCGCTGCGATGCGGTCGGCATCAAAGAACATGTGCTCGGTCCGGCACAGCCCGATGCCTTCCGCGCCGAAATCCTTCGCGGTCTTGGCGTCGGCCGGCGTTTCGGCATTGGTGCGCACCTTCATGCGCCGCACCGTGTCGGCCCATTCCATCAGCCGCGCGAAATCGCCGCTCAGCTCCGGCTTGATCATCTCGATCGCGCCGGCCAGAACCTCGCCGGTCGCGCCATCAATGGTGATGAAAGCGCCTTCCTTCACAATGCGCCCACCGGCGGTGAACTGCTTTGCAGCATAATCGATGCGGATGGAACCCGCACCGGAGACGCATGGCCGGCCCATGCCGCGCGCCACCACGGCGGCGTGAGACGTCATGCCGCCGCGCGCGGTGACAATGCCTTGAGCGGCATGCATGCCATGAATGTCTTCCGGGCTGGTCTCGATCCGCACCAGGATGACCGGATCGCCTTTTTTGGCGCGCGCTTCGGCCTCGTCGGAATCAAACACCACCACACCCGCTGCCGCCCCGGGAGAGGCCGGCAGGCCGGTGGCCAGAACATCGCGTTTGGCATCACCGGCAATCGCCGGGTGCAGCAATTGATCCAGTTGCGCCGGATCGACGCGCAGGATGGCTTCTTCCTCGGTGATCAGGCCGGACTCCGCCATATCGACGGCGATTTTCAGCGCCGCCTTGGCGGTGCGCTTGCCGATACGGGTTTGCAGCATCCAAAGGCGGCCGCGCTCGACCGTGAATTCAATGTCCTGCATGTCGCGGTAATGGCGCTCCAGAACATCAAAAACCTTGGCCAGTTCGGCATAGCTCTCAGGCAGGGCTTCCTGCATGGAGGGCTGGGTATCACCCATTTCCTCACGCATTTCGCGGGTCAGGCATTGCGGTGTGCGGATGCCCGCCACCACGTCTTCGCCCTGCGCATTGATCAGGAATTCGCCGTAATAGCTGTCGCGTCCGGTGGAGGGATCGCGCGTGAAAGCCACCCCCGTCGCCGAGGTCTCGCCCATATTGCCAAACACCATGGCCTGCACATTGACCGCCGTGCCCCAGCTTTCCGGAATGTCGTGCAGCTGACGGTATTTGATCGCCCGCGCCGTCATCCAGCTGTCGAACACAGCCCGGATCGCGCCGGCCAATTGCTCACGCGGGTCAGTGGGGAAATCCCGGCCCAGCTCATCCGCGGCAGCCTGCTTATACTCCGCGACGATCTTTACCCAGTCATCCGCTGACAATTCGGTGTCGAGGGAATAATCGAAATCTTCCTTATAGCTTTCGAGGATTTCCTCGAAGATCGAATGATCAAGGCCCAGCACCACATCGGAATACATCTGGATAAAGCGGCGATAGCTGTCATAGGCAAAGCGCTTGTCGCCCGACAGCGCCGCCAGGCCTTCAGCGGTGTCATCATTGAGGCCGAGATTGAGCACGGTATCCATCATGCCCGGCATGGAGGCGCGGGCCCCGGACCGCACCGACACCAGCAGCGGATTGGCCGGATCGCCAAACGCCTTGCCGGTCGCGCTTTCCAGACTTTTCAGCGCCGAATCGATCTGGTCCTCAAGGTCAGCCGGGAAGGCCTTGGCGTTTTCATAATAGGCGGAGCACACCGCCGTGGTGAGGGTAAAGCCCGGCGGCACGGGCAGGCCCAGCCGCGCCATCTCGGCGAGATTGGCACCCTTGCCGCCCAGCAATTCGCGCTGGCTGGCATCGCCCTCGCTGGAACCGCCTCCGAATGCATAGACCCACTTCATCGCGCTCATTGCGTCGTCCCTTTGTCTTCCCCCTTCGAGGCATTCGTTCCGAATGCACCTCGCAGGAGAGGTAGAGCTAAACTTCTTTTTCACCTCATCCTGAGGTGCCCGCGCAAGCGGGCCTCGAAGGACGAGGGGATTATCCCTCGATGCGGCCGAAATCGGCCACGGTATGCGCCGCCGCCCGGATCGACGCCAGGAGGCGCAGCCTGTTGCGGCGCAACATGCCGTCTTTATCGTTCACGGTGACTTTGTCAAAGAAGGCATCAACGGGTGCGCGCATTTGCGACAGGGCCGCCATCGCGCCCTCGAAATCCTCGGCCTCGACGGCTTTGGCGACTGCCGGGCGCACAGTCTCCAGCGCCGCGATCAGCGCTGTCTCCTCGGCCTCGGCGGGGGCGTAATCACTGTCCAGCTCGCCCTCGAACGTGCCCTCGCCGTCGGTCTTCTCCTCGGCGCGCAATATATTCGCCGCCCGGCGGTATCCGGCCAGCAGCGCCTTGCCATCGCCGGTATCAAGGAAGCCCTGCAAGGCCCGCGCGCGGTTGGTCACGCGCACCAGGTCATCATCGCCCAGCGCAAACACCGCATCGAGCACATCATGCGATATGCCATCATCTTTCAGGTGGACTTTGAGGCGATCCGCGAAGAAGGCGAGGAGATTACCATCGTCCTGTAACGGTCGAAGAGCAAATTTTAGTCCAAGGTACTTGGTCTTAGCTGAAATTTGACTAGTAAGTGACTCAACATCGAACCGGCTTTCGCGGAACCAACTCTCTGACCAGATTTTTCCAAAAACTTCAAAGGTCTCGCGTCTCAGCGAGGCTCCTTCCGTCACGCCGAATGGAATTGCGGTTCTCATCGCAAAATATCGGAGATCAACGCGCGAAGATGTGGCCAGCAGTATCCGGATCACGCCCAGCGCGGCGCGCCTCAGCGCAAACGGGTCTTTCGAACCGGTCGGCTTTTCATCGATCATCCAAAAGCCCACCAGCGTGTCCAGCTTGTCGGCGAGCGCGACGGCGGCACTGACCGGCGCGGCCGGCACTTCATCGGAC
>PFFX01000129.1 GCA_002783385.1 Rhodobacterales bacterium CG15_BIG_FIL_POST_REV_8_21_14_020_59_13
AAAGCTCAAGGTTGCAAGCCGCCCTGCGTCAGGCCGAACGGCGGGTGTCGCCCGTTGAACGCGGCGTCCGGGACTGACCCGGTTTTCCGCCACCGGCGGGTTTGAACTTGCTCTTGCCAAAACGCTTGGGTGAGGCATTTCCATTTCCGGCCGAAGCGCTGCCCTGACCGTCCGGACGCGGGCCGCGATTGCGGTTACGGCCGCCGCGGGGACGGGATTTCTTGACCGGTGCCGGTCCACGCGCTTCTTCGGTGAAGGGTTTGGATGGATGTTGTTCCACACCATCCTCATTGGTGACGGCGAGGCGGTAGCCGATGAGGCGTTCAATATCCTTCAGCAACGGCTTTTCTTCCTCGTCACAGAAGGCGACAGCGATACCGGTATTGCCCGCGCGTGCTGTCCGGCCAATACGGTGGACATAGGATTCCGGCACATTCGGCAATTCGAAATTGATGACGTGCGAGACGCCGTCGATATCAATGCCGCGTGCCGCAATATCGGTGGCCACGAGGATCTGGGTCTTGCCTTTCTTGAAGGCATCGAGTGCCCGCTGGCGCTGGTTCTGGCTCTTGTTTCCGTGAATGGCATCAACGGCGAGGCCCGCCTTGGACAGGCGCTGCGCGACCTTGTCAGCACCGCGCTTGGTGCGGGTGAAAACAATGCCGCTGGTCATTTCCGGTACGCTGAGGACGCGCACGAGGCGTTCCAGCTTTTGCGGACGGTCAAGGAACTGAACAGACTGTGTGATCTGTTCGATCGGACGCGCCACAGGGGCGACCGAAATCTGGACCGGCTGGTTGAGGAAATCATGCGCCAGTGCCCGGATCGCTTTAGGCATGGTGGCGGACAGGAGCGCTGTCTGGCGCTCTTTCGGCGTCGCCGCGAGAATTCTGCGGATGGCCGGCAGGAAGCCGAGATCCATCATCTGGTCGGCCTCGTCGAGAATGACGGTTTTGACACTGCCGAGGTTGATCGCGCCGGTCTGCATGTGATCCATCAACCGGCCCGGCGTGGCGATGAGGACATCGACGCCGCGTTGCATTGTGCGGATCTGGGCACCGGGTTTCACACCGCCCATGACGACGGCAAGGGTCGGGCGCACGTGGCGGCCATAGGTTTTCACCGATTCCGCAATCTGCAGTGCCAGTTCACGCGTGGGTGCCAGGATGAGGACCGTGCAGGACTTGCCTTGCGCACGGCTTTTCGATTTCACTATGGCATCCAGGATGGGCAGGGTGAAGGCTGCGGTCTTGCCGGTGCCGGTCTGGGCCGTGCCCAGAAGGTCGCGTCCGGCCATCAGCGCCGGAATGGCTTCGGCCTGGATGGGTGTGGGGGTGATATAGCCTTCATCGGTGAGGGCTTTGAGAATGGGCTCGGCAAGGCCGAGATCTGTAAACTGGGTCAAAAAGTCAACTTTCATGGTCGTCTCGCGCTGGAACGGGCCAGGCCGGTTCCGCGCGGTGCGGTTTTTCAAAATAGGGAGCTTGCGTAGACCAGCCGCCTGATGGCCCCTCATCAATCGTGAGGGTGGGGCTTACGGCGATCCCGCAACATGCAGGATGGCTCGGCCTATGGCGTGCCGCCTGACCGGTTGCCCGGACATCTACGCGCGGCACGAAGACAGCGCTCTGTCACACGGATTGCGCCCGATAGCAAGCCAATTTGCTCAAAGCCCAAAAGCGGGGTGATAGTGGATGACGCCATCCCCTGCCGGCAAAGGCCGGGGCAGTCGGATCTGGAAAGCCTGAGCCATCTCCGCAAGGGTGCTGTTATCCGCTGCCCAGCGCCAGCCGCGCTCGATCGCCGGGCTGAATCCGAAGCGGGCATAATAATCCGGCGCGCCCAGAACACAGAAGAAGGCGACGGGATAGGGCAGGAAATGCTCCAGCCCGGCTTCGATCAGGGCGCTGCCGATGCCCTTGTTCTGATGGTCCGGCTTCACGGCGACGGGGCCAAGACCCAGCCCCCGCAATATCGTGCCATCGGCGAGATGCGCACTGGCGGGAGAGAACATCATCATGCCGGCAATGTCGCCATGATGATCGGCGACGAGTTCGAGACTGTCGGCATCATCGGCGCGCAGGCGCTCGACGATGCGGCTCTCATCGCCTTGGCCAAAGGCAACCTCCAGCACCGCCTTGATGCCGGAATGGTCAGTGCAATCCGCAGTGCGGATTTTCATGCCAAGCGCCTAGAAAGGTAGCCAGTTGCGGCGGCGGGAATAGGCGAGATAGCCGATATTGGCCCCCGCCCGCAGGCCAACCCCTGAACGGATGGGCGCGAGTGTAATGCCGTCTGCGCGCTGATAATTCACGCCCATACCGCCGACAAAATAGGCCGAGCCTTCGACGCCGGGAAAGCGGCGGAAAATCCGGTCCGGATCGTCGAGGCGATAGACCAGCACGAAAACGCGGCTGGCATTGCCGCCAGTGTCAAATCCGATGGACGGTCCCTGCCAGTAGACATGTTCGCGGCGGCCATTACGCATGGTCAGATAGCCTTCGCCATAGCGCAGGCCGACACCGACCGCAGCGGCCACTTCCTCGCCCGCGACATAACCGACCGGACGGCCGAGATCCGAAAAGACCCGCTCGACCACGGCGGCGGCGGCCTCTGCGGTGACGCCGAAGAAATCGGATACCGCTTCGACCACTTCTTCCTGTGAATAGCTATCGGCCTCTTCGGAATGGCGGTCGGGCTGACCGTAAACGGGATCCTGCTGTGCGTGTGCCGTAAAGCCAAGACCAGCAGCGGCGATCATGGCAAGAACGCGTTGGGCTAAGGACATGGCAATCTGTCTCCTGACATTCATCGCAAATTCGGCTTGGAATCTGCGCGTCAATTCAGGCAAGACAAAGGCGCTTCGGTTAGCACGCGGTTAAGCGCCACATATCAGCGCATACGGTGCTTGGCGGAGGCCTTTACCGATGCTACGTCCCGCGCCATGAACCAGGACCAATCCCTCATCCGGAATTTTTCCATTGTCGCCCACATCGACCATGGAAAATCCACGCTTGCCGACCGGCTGATCCAGATCACCGGCGGGTTGACGCAGCGCGAGATGAAGGAGCAGGTGCTCGATAATATGGAGCTCGAACGCGAGCGCGGCATTACCATCAAGGCCCAGACCGTGCGGCTGGAATACACCGCCAAGGATGGCAAGACCTATATCCTGAATCTGATCGACACCCCCGGACATGTCGATTTTGCCTATGAAGTCTCGCGCTCGCTTTATGCCTGTGAAGGCGCGCTGCTGGTGGTGGATGCCGCGCAGGGCGTGGAAGCCCAGACGCTGGCCAATGTCTATCAGGCGATTGATGCCGATCTGGAAATCGCGCCGGTGCTCAACAAGATCGATCTGCCGGCCGCCGAACCCGCGCGGGTCAAGCAGCAGATCGAGGATGTGATCGGGATCGAGGCACGCGACGCGGTGGAGATTTCCGCCAAGACCGGTCTGAATGTCGATCAGGTGCTGGAAACCATCGTCACCAAATTGCCGCCACCCAAACACGGTGACTTCGATGCGCCGCTGAAAGCGCTGCTCGTGGATAGCTGGTATGATCCCTACCTGGGCGTCATCTGTCTGGTGCGCATTCTTGAAGGCCATCTGAAAAAGGGCATGCGGGTACGCCTGATGGGCACGGGCGGCAGTTATCATGTCGACGGTGTCGGTGTCTTCACGCCGGCCAAGACCAGCGTGGACGCGCTCGGGCCGGGTGAAATCGGCTATCTCAATGCCTCGATCAAACAGGTGCGTGATGCGCGCGTCGGTGACACAATCACCGATGAAAGGCGGCCAACGGACAAGATGCTGCCGGGCTTCAAACCGGCGATTCCGGTGGTGTTCTGCGGGCTCTTCCCGGTGGACAGCGCGGAGTTTGAGGATTTGCGTGATGCGATCGAGCGGCTGGCGCTGAATGACGCCTCCTTCTCCTTCGAGATGGAAACCTCTGCCGCGCTGGGTTTCGGTTTTCGTTGTGGTTTCCTCGGCCTCCTGCATCTGGAAGTCATCCGCGAGCGGCTGGAACGCGAATACAATGTCGAGCTGATCACCACGGCGCCGTCCGTGGTCTACAAGCTGACCCTGACGGACGGGACAGAGCTGGACCTGCACAATCCGGCGGACATGCCGGATCCAGTCAAAATCGCCTCGATTTCCGAGCCGTGGATCACCGCCACCATCCTTGTGCCGGATGAATATCTCGGCGGTGTGCTCAAACTGTGCGAGGACCGCCGCGGCATACAGCAACAGCTGACCTATGCCGGAAGCCGCGCCATGGTGGTCTACGAATTACCGCTGAACGAGGTGGTGTTCGACTTCTATGACCGGCTTAAATCGGTGACCAAGGGCTATGCTTCGTTTGACTATCAGTGGAAGGATTATCGCGAGAATGATCTCGTGAAGATGTCCATCCTGGTCAATGACGAGCCGGTCGATGCGCTCTCCATGATCGTGCACCGCAGCCGGGCCGAAGCGCGTGGCCGGTCGATGTGCGAGAAGCTGAAAGACCTGATCCCGCGGCACATGTTCAAAATCCCGATCCAGGCCGCCATTGGCGGGCGGGTGATTGCGCGCGAGACCCTCTCGGCCCTGCGCAAGGACGTGACCGCGAAATGCTATGGCGGCGATGCGACCCGCAAACGCAAGCTGCTCGAAAAGCAAAAGGCCGGCAAGAAGAAGATGCGCCAGTTCGGCCGGGTCGAAATCCC